>NZ_JABUYX010000059.1:0-1487 GCF_014898005.1 Halomonas citrativorans | reverse complement strand
CAGTTCCGAAAACTCACCAAGACCAAGGGTGGGTTTGCCAACGAAAATAGCCTGTTGAAACTGCTGTATGCGGGTATCCTCAAGGCCTCAGAACGCTGGACTCACCCTGTGCAAAATTGGAACCTGACGCTGTCGCAAATGGCGATACATTTCCCAAAACGCCTGGACGGTCATATCGACCTATAATGACCAAACTGACACAAAGTTTTGAACACCCTCGTCACAATATGCGTCCACTTCATTGATCCAAAGACTGGATCGATTAGTTCGCGGCTTTTTGAATTCTCGCCAAGAATACCCCCTCAAGGAACTCCTTTATGTCAGCATCGGTAAGCTCGTGGTTTTCAGGGCTCATAATTTTGCTTCTTTTAATGGCTAACACCAAAATCAGCGGCGAGTTTACGAGTCCGCTGCATTTTCTTGTTCAATGACTTTCATGCTATGAGCTAACTCTTGTTCAAGACTCATCATGTGTCGTGACATCTCATTATATTTACTTTTCGAATGATCTAAATGTTGTTTGATTTGGGCGTAATCTTCTGAAACTGACTCGTAATGTTGCATCAAACGATCAATATCAACTTCTCTATCACCGTCATGTAGCATATGATTTCGATGCTCTCTCAAACTATTTCGTTCATTCTCCAACATATGTCTTTTTTCTTGCAGCATGCTCATTTCTTTTTCATATGACATCATTTGATGACGAACCTGTTCAAGCTCATCCATAAGGTGATGCACTTTTAATTTTCTTCTTTTTATGAACTCCATTTCCTTCATTTTCTTATAAGCAATCTTATCTCGCCTTCTAACTTCTCTTATTTCCTCGACAATTTCATCACTAACTTGTTCATTCAAATTCTCTCTTGCTAGCTCAAGAAACCTATCTGCTTGATACATGTGAAATGTATTTTCAGCTCTATCTTTAAATTCTTTCACCAACTCTGGTCTGGGGCCAATAGTCTTTCCTTTAAATTTTTCCCACCAATCTTCCTTTTTATCATCAGTTACAAGAACTATGCCCTTTTTGGCTTCAATTGACTTGTCGATAACCTGATTCCAAACGATCAAATCTCCATATTTTCGACACTTCTCTGTGAATACATCGCTATCTCCAGATTTGATGCCATCTTTAAATCCAGGTGGAATTTTTTGCTTATAACGTTCCTCGCCATCAACAATCAAATTTTCTAGATCTTCTCTAGAATATGGCTGCCCTACATTATTCTCAAATATGGAAGAAATAGACTCTTTAATTTCATCATTAGAAATACGTTTGGTGTGAATCCCTTTGTTTTCTGACAACTCATTACAAAGAAGGTCAAAGACCTTATTGACTTGATTCATTGTCTGCTGACTAACAAAGGGGTGTTGACGAGCGTTATCCAAATCACTCCTTAAAGAGTTTATTGATCTTGCCCAGTAACGATGGACACCTCAAGAATGTAATACACTGCAACGAGGTGAACCATGGCAAGATCGACGAC
>NZ_JABUYX010000058.1:0-1552 GCF_014898005.1 Halomonas citrativorans | reverse complement strand
CAACTTCTTGAGGGCAACGTCCTGCCCCGAGGCTGAGGATATTCCGGGCCGCATTCACGTCCCGGTCGTGGAGTACACCACACTCCACGCACTCCCAGACCCTTACTCGCAACCCGTTGACGCCCTGCGGCCCGCTAAGCGAGCCGCACGACGAACAGGCGCGGGTGGTGTTGGTTTCGCGAACGACCTTGAAGACGATGCCTGCGTGAGCGCATTTATATTCCAGCATCGTTTTCAGTTGTGACCAGCCAGCGTCGTAGACGCTTTTGGCCATCTTGGTCTTCGCGAGCTTGGTTGAGGAAACATCGCCCACGACGATTTCGCCGTACTGGTTGACGAGTTTCCGGGAAAACTTGTGCTGCGCGTCCTGGCGACGGTTCTTGATCTTGGCGTGAATAGCCTTTACCCGCCGCTTGTTACGCGCACGTTGGGCTGTCGCCAACTGGTCTTCCATGCGGCGGTAGAAGCGGCTATTTTCCAGCCTTCCTCCATCGCTACAGGTGGCCACATCCTTGAGCCCAAGGTCGATGCCAACGGCGCCCTGCCCAAGCGTCGGCTGCACGTCCACCTCGACCGCAGCATTGAAATACCACCGGCCCCGGCTATCTTCATTGAAACTGCCGGCACGGAACTTGTATGTCGACAGGCCGTAGCTATCCCACACCTTGAAGTAGGTGCCGTTGTGAAATACCTGCCCGTTCTTCCACTTGGCCGCGCCGGTATTGACCGGAATCCAGCCAAGTGAGCGGCGTACACCGCCGGACTTGCGCCAATTCAGGCGGGGCTTTTTGAACTGCTTGCGGCGGGCAACGTATTCAGCAGCGATGCATTGCAGCGTTTGGCTGTGCAGGCCGAGGTCCTTGCCAGCACCCTTGGTATAGGGATGCATGTCGTAGGCAGACAGAAACAGACCTTTCTCCCGAATGGCTCGAGAAGACAGTTCGTTGAGGTAGTTCCAAACAAAATTCACGCTGCGGGCCATGCGGTTAAGCTCGGCGGCGTGTTTGTCCTTCACTCGAACCTTGAGGGTCTTGGTCTGCTTCATGGCTTCGAATATACTTGGTCTATGGAAACCAAACAAGCTATCAGAACAGGAAGACACTGCGTTTTTAAACTCCATGCCCATTTGGTCTTTGTCACCAAGTATCGGGGCAAGGTGTTCACCGGCGCGCATCTCAACTCCCTCGAATTGCTTTTCGACCGAGTGTGTCGGGACTTCGAGGCGGAGCTACAGGAGTTCAACGGTGAAACCGATCACGTCCATTTGCTTGTCAACTTTCCACCCAAAGTGGCGGTATCCAAGCTGGTGAATAGTTTGAAGGGGGTATCCAGCCGGCGGATGAAGTTACTACACCCTGAACTGGTGCAGCCCGCCTACCGGAAGAACTCGCTGTGGAGTCCAAGCTACTTTGCGGGAAGTGTCGGAGGCGCCCCCCTGAGCATGGTCAAACAGTATATTGAGCAACAATCGAGGCCGGACTAGGGACGCTCTCGCGCCCCTCGCTATCCATCCTCGCACTAGAAGTACGAGGTTTTTCGCGATGTTCGATAA
>NZ_JABUYX010000057.1:0-1816 GCF_014898005.1 Halomonas citrativorans | reverse complement strand
TGCTAGGCGTACAGGTGAATAGTGCGCAGGATAACTTCTTCATGCTAGGAGGGGACTCATTGCTGGCGGTCAGATTGATCGCCCTGGTAAAGCAGCGCTTGGGTCGTACTCTGTCGCTGCCTGACCTTTTCTCCAAACCTACTCTGGAGGCTCAAGCAGCGCTGTTGGATACAGTAGCCGCCAGTGTAATCGCATCGATTCCCACCCTGCAGTTGTCCGAAGGCCCTTTGTCCCATAGCCAGGAGGATATCTGGCTGGCCGAAGTGCTGTCGGAAGGTCGTATGGATTTTCATGTCTGCTATGGCTGCCGGCTTTCTAACAAACCAGATTTGGCGTGTCTTCGCACTGCCCTGCAACGCATGATTGAACGTCATCGTCCGTTACGCATGGTGTTCGAATATCGACAAGCAGAATTGGTGCAATATGATTTTGCGCAAGCCTATGAACCCTTGGTGGTTGAACACTGCTCCGACGCTCAGGCGTTCGGGCAGGCTTTGGCTCGCGCTGAGCAGGATGAGTTAGATTTGACCCGTCAGCCAGGCTGGTGTGTTCATTATCTGACATGGCCAACTGCCACCACGCAAACGAATGATGCGCATGCAGGCATCCTTGTTTTTCACTTTCATCATGCAATCTTCGATGGCTGGTCGGCCTCTGTGTTCATGGAAGAGTTAGGCCAATGCTATGAGAGTGCGATGAAGGGGCAACCTGTTAGCCTGAAATCACTACCCATCGATTATATTGATTATGCGGTATGGAACCGAGAACAGGTCCGTATGCACCGCCAGACTGATCTGGCTTTCTGGGAAAGGGAACTTACAGATGCGAATGATTTCGACTGGCCTGTTCTGAGAAAGGCAAGCGGTGAAAAGGCAACAGTATTGCCGCAAGCGGCAAAGCCGGCGGTGCTGAGCAGACGGCTGGATTATTCCTTGCATAAAGACATAGCCAAGTTGTCAGAAACGATGGGGATTACCACATTTGTGATCTATTTGGCCGCCTGGCAAGTGGTTTTGAAAAGCTATTCAGGTCAGCAGAATTTTCTGATAGGCACGTATGATGCTGGTCGCATAGAGCCGGAAACATATGGGCTGATTGGCAGCTTCGTCAATAATGTAATCATTCGCACTGAGCTAGACAGCAGACAGATTGTCACGGATTTTCTGCGAACCGTGCATCAGCGAAAGCTGGCTGCTTTTGCGCATCTGCGGCTGCCGTTTTCACAATTGGTTAAAGAACTTGGCGGTAGTGGCCTTTTGAATGAACGTCATCCACTTTACCAGGTTGGTTTTGTGATGCAAGCCGAGAGCCTGTCGGAGGTGCAGTCAGGTGCACTGGAATGGACGCCATTTCCGCTTAACCGGCTACAAAGTCGCATGGAGGCCGAGCTGATGGTGACGCCGGAAGGTGGGCATATTCTACTTGATCTGAATTACAACAAAATGGTGCTGCCCACTGACGATGCCGAACGCTTGCTGGAGACGTATGGGGCGATTTTACAGGCCATTGTTAGCAAGCCGGGGCAAGCGCTTGAAGAGTTGCAAAAAAGAGTATGGCCGGACGAGACCACCATGCGTGACAGTACTGAAACTACGTCCTCAGATGAGTTCGGGTTGAGTCAACTGGTAGCCGAGACCATTTTTAGGCCCGACGATCGAATGGATCAGCTTGCTGCGATTTGGGAGACGCTATTGGGGGTCAAGCCGGCGGCGACAGATAACTTCTTCATGCTAGGAGGAGACTCATTGCTGGCGGTCAGATTGGTTGTGCTGATCCGTGAGCGTTTGGGTGTGGATGTGCGCATAGGTCAGGTGCT
>NZ_JABUYX010000056.1:0-1822 GCF_014898005.1 Halomonas citrativorans | reverse complement strand
AAATTCGTTTGAACCTTGAGCCAGGATTGATTCACCTTTGTCACTTTCGAGTGACAAGCAAGAATCACACTGATTTTAAACTGAAGAGTTTGATCATGGCTCAGATTGAACGCTGGCGGCAGGCTTAACACATGCAAGTCGAGCGGTAACAGGGGAAGCTTGCTTCCCGCTGACGAGCGGCGGACGGGTGAGTAATGCATAGGAATCTGCCCGATAGTGGGGGATAACCTGGGGAAACTCAGGCTAATACCGCATACGTCCTACGGGAGAAAGGGGGCTTCGGCTCCCGCTATTGGATGAGCCTATGTCGGATTAGCTGGTTGGTGAGGTAATGGCTCACCAAGGCAACGATCCGTAGCTGGTTTGAGAGGATGATCAGCCACATCGGGACTGAGACACGGCCCGAACTCCTACGGGAGGCAGCAGTGGGGAATATTGGACAATGGGCGCAAGCCTGATCCAGCCATGCCGCGTGTGTGAAGAAGGCCTTCGGGTTGTAAAGCACTTTCAGCGAGGAAGAACGCCTGTCGGTTAATACCCGGCAGGAAAGACATCACTCGCAGAAGAAGCACCGGCTAACTCCGTGCCAGCAGCCGCGGTAATACGGAGGGTGCAAGCGTTAATCGGAATTACTGGGCGTAAAGCGCGCGTAGGTGGCTTGATAAGCCGGTTGTGAAAGCCCCGGGCTCAACCTGGGAACGGCATCCGGAACTGTCAGGCTAGAGTGCAGGAGAGGAAGGTAGAATTCCCGGTGTAGCGGTGAAATGCGTAGAGATCGGGAGGAATACCAGTGGCGAAGGCGGCCTTCTGGACTGACACTGACACTGAGGTGCGAAAGCGTGGGTAGCAAACAGGATTAGATACCCTGGTAGTCCACGCCGTAAACGATGTCGACCAGCCGTTGGGTGCCTAGCGCACTTTGTGGCGAAGTTAACGCGATAAGTCGACCGCCTGGGGAGTACGGCCGCAAGGTTAAAACTCAAATGAATTGACGGGGGCCCGCACAAGCGGTGGAGCATGTGGTTTAATTCGATGCAACGCGAAGAACCTTACCTACCCTTGACATCTACAGAAGCCGGGAGAGATCCTGGTGTGCCTTCGGGAACTGTAAGACAGGTGCTGCATGGCTGTCGTCAGCTCGTGTTGTGAAATGTTGGGTTAAGTCCCGTAACGAGCGCAACCCTTGTCCTTATTTGCCAGCACGTAATGGTGGGAACTCTAAGGAGACTGCCGGTGACAAACCGGAGGAAGGTGGGGACGACGTCAAGTCATCATGGCCCTTACGGGTAGGGCTACACACGTGCTACAATGGCCGGTACAAAGGGTTGCCAACTCGCGAGAGTGCGCCAATCCCGAAAAGCCGGTCTCAGTCCGGATCGGAGTCTGCAACTCGACTCCGTGAAGTCGGAATCGCTAGTAATCGTGAATCAGAATGTCACGGTGAATACGTTCCCGGGCCTTGTACACACCGCCCGTCACACCATGGGAGTGGACTGCACCAGAAGTGGTTAGCCTAACGCAAGAGGGCGATCACCACGGTGTGGTTCATGACTGGGGTGAAGTCGTAACAAGGTAGCCGTAGGGGAACCTGCGGCTGGATCACCTCCTTAAACGATGCGTCATCCCTCGCGGTAAACGTCCACAATGAATTACCTGATCAGAATGCTGTTGATGAGCAGTGATAAGCGAATTGCTTTTTCACCTTGAAAGAAAAAGAAAGATCTTAAGGTCTTTTCTCTTTTTTTAACGTGAAAGGTCGCTTATCACTGCTTATGGCAGTCGCTCTTTAACAATGTATATCATGCTGACATTAACGTTTTTT
>NZ_JABUYX010000055.1:0-1935 GCF_014898005.1 Halomonas citrativorans | reverse complement strand
ATCGAGTAGGAAGGGGAGTCGCCTCCCCTGTCCTCTCACACCACCGGGCATACGGTTCCGTACCACGGCGGTTCATGAAGAACGGTTAAGCCCTCTTACCGTATCCAGTACCGAGATCAGTCCCTGGTCATAAAACCATTTCCTCGGCAGGGCCTGGTTCATGTGCGATGCCCCGGCGTTCCACCAAGGGCCTCGACCATTGCCTGCCGATTTCCAAGCTCGGGGCGCGTCCAGGCCCAGCCCTTGAAGTTTCCGGCGACGAGTCGCTGAACGTTTCCATTGCCGCCAGATTAGGCCGCGTAAGCGGCGACGTATCCATTGATCCAGCGCTTCCAAGGGCCGTTTCACATCAACAAAGCTGAAGTAGTTGGCCCATCCACGCAGGACTGGCCCCAACTCTTCGATTATCCGTTGGGTGTTACGCCCCCTGCCACGCTTCAGGATCTCACGAACACGCTGCATCATGCGCTTCAGACTTGCCTTGGCCAGCGTCAACTTCGGCTGCTTGTGCCAAGTGAGACGGTAGCCCAGATAGCCGCGTTTCCATGGCCGGTCCACCGCACTTTTCGTGCGGTTGACCGTCAGCCGAAGTGAGCTCTCGAGATACTCACTCAAGCTTTCCATGACACGCTCGCCTGCCCGCCGACTGTTGACGTACACCTGAACGTCATCGGCGTAGCGGCAGAAGCGGTGGCCTCGGCGTTCCAGCTCCTTGTCCAGATCGTCCAGCAGGATGTTCGCCAGTAGCGGGCTGAGTGGTCCGCCTTGGGGTGTCCCCTGTCGCCTCGGCGTGGGCAAGCCATGTTGCAACATACCCGCTTCCAGATAGCGGCGGATCAGGCGCAGCACGCGCTTGTCATCAACGCGCCGCGCTACCCGTGCCATCAGCAGATCGTGGTTCACTCGGTCGAAGAAGGCTTTCAGGTCAAGGTCGACCACCCAGCGGTGGCCAGCGGTAACATGGGCCTTCATGGCCGATACGGCCTGCTTGGCGCTGTGTTTGGGGCGGTAACCGTAACTCGACGCGGAGAACCCCGGGTCGAAGACCGGCATGAGCACTTGTGACAGCGCTTGCTGGATCAGTCGGTCGGTGACCGTGGGTATTCCGAGCTGCCGCACTCCGCCTTTAGGCTTGGGGATCGTGGCTGCTCGAACTGGACTCGGGTGATACGCATCGGCCAACAGCCGCTCACGCAGCGTTGGCCAGTGCTGTTTTAGGTGGTCAGCCAGTTGATGCACCGTCATGCCATCGACACCCGGTGCACCTTTGTTGGCAGCCACCTTACGGTAAGCTCGCTCCATGTTCTCCGGGTCAACGACCCGCTCCATGAGCGAGGCTGACTCCGCTTTCGTCCACGATAACGACGCCGGGATCGTCTCGACGCCCACCGGCTGGGGCGCGGAGTTCTGCTCCTGCCCCTCTGGGTGAGTGACGGTATTAGCGTCATGGTCTGTCTTCATGATCGATCCTCGAGACGTTATCGCCTACTCGCGGTTCTTCATGTTCGGCCCTTGGTGCCGTAGTGAACCGGCACTTACTATGGCCTCGGCTGACGTCTGGTAACCCATCCCGTCGCCTCTCGACGCCGGTAGCACTGTGGCACATCACCAGACCTCCCAGGGTAAGACGCGCGACCTTCCCGCTTATGCCTGTCGGATCTACGTCATGGCGTTCCGTGCAAGTACCGGGCTTTGATGATTATGGCCATCTCACCCCGCCATGACGCCTAGTATCCGCTTCCTATTCGTCAGGCCAGCGTTTTGCCTTGGGCTTCCTTCAGATTCCCCCTCGCGAGGGACACCCTTGCCGTCGGCTAGCACTTCCCCTTGCCGGGCGTGCAGGGGACTTTCACCCCCAAGTCATCCTGAGGCACCACCCTCAGGAATAGCGCCTGTTAAGGCGCTGCGCGCCATGCCTGGCGCACCATAAAAAAA
>NZ_JABUYX010000054.1:0-2490 GCF_014898005.1 Halomonas citrativorans | reverse complement strand
GTACGGCTCCTATGAAAAGACACCAGCACCGTCGAAAAACACAGCGTCTCCACCGGATGCTTAAACTTACGATTCTCACCCCAAAAAACACATACGCTTCTTTTTAGCTGCTGCGGCCGATCAGGTGACTCATCACGTATCCTCAAGGTTCACCCGATGCCTGCTCCAACGAAAGATGCAGATTTTCAGCCCCTTCTTCGCAGTTCTAGTCTGGTGCCTGGTGCCACTGAACATAAGTTTTAAGCGTCTCAGTAGTCGCTCCACCTGCCATACACGTTACGACCGGGACATCAACGATCAAGCATCAAGGTATCTTGAAGTTGAAGGCTGAAGGACTTGCCCATCGAAGCTCGCGTAAATCCGCCACGTTGTCGGTAGCAGCCGTTGAAGAGGGAAGCCCCACCCATTAGGGCGGGGAGCAGTTACCTCATCACTTCTTGCACAGCGAGCAAATCGAAACTGTTGCCTATCTCACCCAAAGTCGCGAAGTCCTTACCGTAAATCCACCCTATGTGCTTAATGTTACAGGTTACGATCGCAACATCTGCCTGGGCAGAAAATGATGACATCATCAAAGAACCAAAAGCAGTTAACCTCAAAACCTCATCTGCCATCCAATTACCCATCAGTGACCAGCGCCCACCAGTAAGGCTCAAAGTTGTTCTCTAAGGTAAAAATGTAATAAATCGACATTATATTGTCGATAATAAAAGATATATATATTATAGTGTCGATATGAAAACACGGCATGTTACCCTCAGCCCTAAAGCCTCCCTCTCCCTGCGTCTGTTCGCCGGACTGATCGAAGAGGGTAGACTCAATAAAGGGTGGACCCGCGACGAGCTCGCTGATCGGGTTGGTGTTGGCGTGGTCACTATCCGTCAGGTCGCCAAAGGCTCATCCCGAGTGGCTATTGGAACTTATTTCGAAGCTGCGGCGTTGGTCGGCGTTTCGCTATTCACCAATGATCTGGACACACTAAACCGCGAACAAACGATCCAGCGAGACCGGCTAACATTGCTCCCCAAGCGGGTTCACCGCCAGCCACAAGAGCCTATTGATGATGATTTCTAGTCGACGCGCCTACGTTTGGATCTGGCTTCCCAGACAGACATTTCCAGTGGTCGCCGGTCTTGTCGAACGCGATGATCAAGACCACTATCGCTTTACCTATGGTCGTAGTTACCTTACACGCCCTGATGCGATCAGCCTATTCCCCGAAGAGCTCCCCCTTCGTCCCGGAAACCAGGAGAAAGTAGACGGTGCGTTACCTTCCTGCCTACGTGACGCCTCACCAGACGCTTGGGGGCGACGCGTCATTATCAACCGTCTTACGGGGCAAAAAGGCGATAAGGCTAATGGTGTCGACTTCAATGAGTTAGTCTATCTGCTCGAATCTGGCTCGGATAGAATCGGTGCGTTAGATTTACAGCAATCGCCCACTGACTACCGACCACAAGAGAACCAAGTTGCCACCTTGGATGAATTGCAAGAAGCCTCAGCGTATGTAGAGGCTGGAGAACCGCTGCCCCCAGCCTTAGACCTGGCCATTCAGCATGGCAGCAGTATCGGCGGTGCCCGCCCTAAGGCTCTGTTGAACGATCAGGATCGCAAATTGGTGGCAAAGTTCTCTTCTAGTACCGACCTTTACAGCGTAGTGAAGGCGGAATTTGTCGCCATGCGGCTCGCCCAGCAGGCGGGGCTGGATGTTGCGCCCATCAAGATGGCCCGCTCATTAGGCAAGGATGTACTGCTGATTGAACGCTTCGACAGAATGAAGACAGCTGATGGTTGGGGGAGACACATTGTGCTCTCTGCTCTCACGCTGCTCGGTCTGGACGAGATGATGGCCCGCTATGCCAGCTATGAAGATCTCGCCCATCGAATCCGATCTAAATTCAACCAGCCGGGGAAAACACTGGTCGAGTTGTTCAGCCGCATCGTCTTCAACGTACTTTGCGGAAATACCGACGACCATGCACGTAATCATGCTGCCTTCTGGGATGGTATGCACTATCGACTAACTCCGGCCTACGATATCTGTCCGCAGTCACGTACCGGTGGCGAAGCCACCCAGGCGATGCTGTTGTATGACCAGGAACGTCGCAGTCAGCTAATCCACTGTTTGGCAGCCGCAGAGCGGCTCGGTCTTAGCCGGACTCAGGCCCGTGAAATCATCAATCACCAGATTGCGATCATCCATGATTATTGGGATGCTGTTTGCGATGAGGCTGACCTAAGCCAGGTCGATCGTGACTTTCTATGGGGTAGGCAGTTTCTAAATCCGTTTGCGCTGGAGGGCTATTCTGAGAGATGAGACAGCATTCTCCTGGTTAGATACAGTCATGATGAAATCATCAAAGCACCAAAAGCGGGTAACCTCAAAACCTTATTTAGAATTATCATCAAAAGCTCATTTGCTATCCAATTGCACATCAGTGACCAGCGCCCACCCGTAAAGCTCAAAGCTGTTTTCCACGCTGTCACAAA
>NZ_JABUYX010000053.1:0-2593 GCF_014898005.1 Halomonas citrativorans | reverse complement strand
CAATCTGACCGCCAGCAATGAGTCCCCTCCTAGCATGAAGAAGTTATCCTGCGCACTATTCACCTGTACGCCTAGCAACTGCTCCCATAACTGGCCCAGCTCACGCTCGCCCTCTCTGAGCTCGCGCGACTGCGGATGCTGAGTTCGCAGCTGCTTCGCCGTCAGGTCTCGCAATTCCTCCATATCCACCTTGCCATGGCCCGTCAGCGGCAACTGATCCAGTTGTAACCACACCCCCGGTACCATCGCAGATGGCAACTGCGCCGCCGCCTGCTCATGCAGACGCTCGCGCGACTGCGGCTGCTCTCCTGGCTGCAACACCAGCGCCGCCGCCAGCCTTAACTCATACACATACACCAGCGCACGACGTACCTGCGGCCAACCCTCCAGTACCGACTGCACCTCCCCACTCTCGATTCGGTTACCCCGCACCTTGAGCTGACCGTCCGCCCTACCCACAAACTCGATCTGGCCGTCCGGATGGTAATACCCTAGGTCCTGTGTCAGATACAAACGCTCACCCGTCTGCACATCAAATACAAACCGCTCGGCCGTCAGAGCCACATCGTTTACATACCCCCGTGCTAACGAGATCCCGCTACAATACATTTCTCCCGTCACCCAGTCAGGACACGCCTGCATCCGCTCATCCAGGATCCGATAACCGCAATTAGGCAGCGGAACCCCATAGGGCACACTGCGCCACTCATCTGACAGCGGACCGACCGGCGCCGATATATTCCACATCGTCGTCTCCGTGGGACCGCCCACGCTGTACAACCGCGCCTGCGGCGCCGCCAACATCAACCTCTCATATAAACGGCCCGCTACCCAATCTCCACCTACCAGTACTGTTCGCAGACTCTCATACCGCCAATTGCTCACCTGGCCCCATGACAGCAACATCTCTACCGCCGCCGGCACACTCACCCAGCAGTTCAGCGCATACTCATGCACCAACTCACTCCAGCATTGCGGATCCGTGCGTTTGGCTTGCTCTGGCAACACCAGCAATCCACCCGACAGCGGCACGCCCAACACGTCATACACTGACATGTCATGGTGCAATGCCGTCAAACCTAGCGCTCGCACTGGATACGAAAATACAAAGCGCTTCGCACTCTGATCCAGCGCATTGAGCACTCCTGCTTGCTCGATCTGCACCCCCTTTGGCTGACCCGTCGAGCCCGATGTGTACATTACATATACTAGATCCTGACCTGTCGTCTGCCAGCCCGCCAGCTGCTCATCGGCCAGCACCGTAGAGTGGCAATAGCCAGCCTGCCACTCATCAATACGCAGTGTCTCGAACTCTGGCGAGACCTGCGATTGCGTCTGTGCATCCACCAGCACTTGATTGACCCCCGCATCACGTAGAATCGAGTCCAGTCGCGCCTGCGGCTGCGCCAGATCAAGCGGTAGGTAGGCTGCCCCTGAGGCCAGCACCCCATATACTGCCACCAATTGCTGCACTCCTTTGGGCAGCAATACTCCTATTAGCGGCTGCACTTTCCCGTCATTTTTCAATGACGAATCATTCAATAGCTGCAGATAACTACCCAGTTGTGCGCTCTGTGCATGCAGTTGCCCATAAGTTAGGCGCTCGCTACCACACACCGCCACCAGCTGATCATCATCGGCACGCTTGTCCATATTTTCCACGAACTGACGATACACCGGCCGGCTGTCGTACGCCTGCCTCTGATCATTGAGCTTCGCGCGCACCGCCTTCTGTTCGTCAGGCAAATCCACCGCCTGTTGCGACTGCAGCAACGCTTCACAACGCTGCGGTACACACAGACCTTGCAGCAATACGCACCAGGCCGTAAACATCTGCTCTATCACACCCGGATGGAAACGCGAGGCTACGTAATCCCAGTTCACATACAGACCATCGCTCACAAAATAATACTGACAGTCCAACCATACTTGTGGCGTCTGCGTGATGGTGTAAACTGGTGTGCCAAACCAGATATCAGTTTCGGCATCCCCAGCTAAGCTGTCCGGTGCAGAAGTAAAAACAATGGGCATTGTTGCACCGTCGAGCGTACCGTGCGCACGCGACAGTTCACGAGCGAGTCGCACGCCAGACACACGACTGTGATCAAGCGCCTGCCACAAATCTTCCTGGATCCGCTTGAGCCGATCACCCAGCGTAGCGCCTTGCTGCCGATCCACACTCAGCAACGAGAACGTCGCAAACTCGCCCATCACTGAATTGATCTGCTCATGCACCTGCGGACGGTTAAAGCGTGGTATGTTCAGAGTAAATCGTGGCGTACTGCTCCAGCGCCCCAGCACTTCAGCATACGTGCCTAGTAATAAGCCATTGACCGTCATCCCCAGCGACTGCGCTAGCTCGCGCAACTGCTGCGTCTGCTGCGCATTAAATTGATGCGCCTGACGCTCAAAATGGCCCAACTCCAGTGCAAGCTCACTTCTGACCGGCAACGCCGGCGGACCCGCCAGGTCCGCCACACGTTCACGCCAGTACGCCAGCTCCGACTCATAGGCATCTCCCTGTTCCTGCTGTCGCGACCACAATACATAATCGCGAAACGTCAGCTCCAGCGGCGCCAGTTCAGTCTCAGGA
>NZ_JABUYX010000052.1:0-2970 GCF_014898005.1 Halomonas citrativorans | reverse complement strand
CCTTCGGGTTATAGGGTCAAGCAATGAAGCGCACACGGTGGATGCCTAGGCAGCCAGAGGCGATGAAAGACGTGGAAGCCTGCGATAAGGTTCGGCGAGGTGGCAAACAACCTGTGACCCGGACATCTCTGAATGGGGAAACCCACTGACCACAAGGTCAGTATCCTGTACTGAATACATAGGTGCAGGAGGCGAACCAGGGGAACTGAAACATCTAAGTACCCTGAGGAAAAGAAATCAACCGAGATTCCCCCAGTAGCGGCGAGCGAACGGGGACCAGCCCTTAAGCAGGTGACTGATTAGACGAACGAGCTGGGAAGCTCGGCCATAGCGGGTGATAGCCCCGTAGTCGAAAATCTGATCCTGTGAAATCGAGTAGGTCGGGGCACGAGAAACCTTGACTGAAGACGGGGGGACCATCCTCCAAGGCTAAATACTCCTGGCTGACCGATAGTGAACCAGTACCGTGAGGGAAAGGCGAAAAGAACCCCGGAGAGGGGAGTGAAATAGATCCTGAAACCGTGTGCGTACAAGCAGTAGGAGCAGACTTGTTCTGTGACTGCGTACCTTTTGTATAATGGGTCAGCGACTTATATTCAGTGGCGAGGTTAACCGTATAGGGGAGCCGTAGGGAAACCGAGTCTTAACTGGGCGACACAGTCGCTGGATATAGACCCGAAACCGGGCGATCTATCCATGAGCAGGGTGAAGGTTGAGTAACATCAACTGGAGGCCCGAACCAGGATCTGTTGAAAAAGATTTGGATGACTTGTGGATCGGAGTGAAAGGCTAATCAAGCCCGGAGATAGCTGGTTCTCCTCGAAAGCTATTTAGGTAGCGCCTCACGTATCACCGCCGGGGGTAGAGCACTGTTTCGGCTAGGGGGTCATCCCGACTTACCAACCCGAGGCAAACTCCGAATACCGGTGAGTGCAAGCGTGGGAGACACACGGCGGGTGCTAACGTCCGTCGTGAAAAGGGAAACAACCCAGACCGTCAGCTAAGGTCCCCAAATTCTGGTTAAGTGGGAAACGATGTGGGAAGGCTCAGACAGCTAGGAGGTTGGCTTAGAAGCAGCCATCCTTTAAAGAAAGCGTAATAGCTCACTAGTCGAGTCGGCCTGCGCGGAAGATGTAACGGGGCTAAACCAGATACCGAAGCTACGGGTTCATCCTTAGGATGAGCGGTAGAGGAGCGTCGTGTAAGCCGATGAAGGTGAGTTGAGAAGCTTGCTGGAGGTATCACGAGTGCGAATGCTGACATGAGTAACGATAAGGGGAGTGAAAAACTCCCCCGCCGGAAGACCAAGGTTTTCTGTTCGATGCTAATCAGAGCAGAGTGAGTCGGCCCCTAAGGCGAGGCCGAAAGGCGTAGTCGATGGGAAACGGGCTAATATTCCCGTACCGGACATGATTGCGATGGGGGGACGGAGAAGGCTAGGTGAGCCAGGCGTTGGTTGTCCTGGTGAAAGTCAGTAGGCCTGGGTCTCAGGTAAATCCGGGACCCTTCAAAGCCGAGAGACGAGACGAAGACACCACGGTGTCGAAGTCATTGATGCCACGCTTCCAGGAAAAGCCTCTAAGCTTCAGATCATGTGCGACCGTACCCCAAACCGACACAGGTGGTCAGGGTGAGAATCCCAAGGCGCTTGAGAGAACTCGGGTGAAGGAACTAGGCAAAATGGTGCCGTAACTTCGGGAGAAGGCACGCCGGCGTAGGGTGAGAGGACTTGCTCCTTCAGCCCGAACCGGTCGAAGATACCAGGTGGCTGCAACTGTTTATTAAAAACACAGCACTCTGCCAACTCGCAAGAGGACGTATAGGGTGTGACGCCTGCCCGGTGCCGGAAGGTTAAATGATGGTGTTAGGATTCGTCCGAAGCTCTTGATTGAAGCCCCGGTAAACGGCGGCCGTAACTATAACGGTCCTAAGGTAGCGAAATTCCTTGTCGGGTAAGTTCCGACCTGCACGAATGGCGTAATGATGGCCACGCTGTCTCCACCCGAGACTCAGTGAAATTGAAATCGCCGTGAAGATGCGGTGTACCCGCGGCTAGACGGAAAGACCCCGTGAACCTTTACTATAGCTTCACACTGGACGCTGATGTTGCCTGTGTAGGATAGCTGGGAGGCTTTGAACTTCGGACGCCAGTTCGAAGGGAGCCAACCTTGAAATACCAGCCTGGCATCATTGGCGTTCTCACTCAGGTCCGTTATCCGGATCGAGGACAGTGTGTGGTGGGTAGTTTGACTGGGGCGGTCTCCTCCCAAAGAGTAACGGAGGAGCACGAAGGTACCCTCAGCACGGTCGGACATCGTGCAATGAGTGCAAGAGCATAAGGGTGCTTGACTGCGAGACAGACACGTCGAGCAGGTGCGAAAGCAGGTTCTAGTGATCCGGTGGTTCTGTATGGAAGGGCCATCGCTCAACGGATAAAAGGTACTCCGGGGATAACAGGCTGATACCGCCCAAGAGTTCACATCGACGGCGGTGTTTGGCACCTCGATGTCGGCTCATCACATCCTGGGGCTGAAGTCGGTCCCAAGGGTATGGCTGTTCGCCATTTAAAGTGGTACGCGAGCTGGGTTTAGAACGTCGTGAGACAGTTCGGTCCCTATCTGCCGTGGGCGTTGGATGTTTGAGAAGAGCTGCTCCTAGTACGAGAGGACCGGAGTGGACGACCCTCTGGTGTTCCGGTTGTCACGCCAGTGGCATTGCCGGGTAGCTATGGTCGGACGGGATAACCGCTGAAAGCATCTAAGCGGGAAGCCCCCTTCAAGATGAGACATCCCCGAGGCCTTGAGCCTCCTGAAGGGCCCAGCGAGACCAGCTGGTTGATAGGCACGGTGTGGACGCACTGCAAGGTGTTGAGCTAACGTGTACTAATGGCCCGTGAGGCTTGACCCTATAACACCCAAGGGGTCTGGTCGCAGTGACAACGATGACTACCGGATACGCGCGCTGGGCGAG
>NZ_JABUYX010000051.1:0-3234 GCF_014898005.1 Halomonas citrativorans | reverse complement strand
GACTCATTGCTGGCGGTCAGATTGGTTGTGCTGATCCGTGAGCGTTTGGGTGTGGATGTGCGCATAGGTCAGGTGCTGACGCATCCGGTACTGGCATTGATGGCTCAGTGTATATCGCAGCAAGATGGTGGGGTTCTCCTAGGATACTGGGAGCAGGTATATGAGAGGTCAGACCCTATCCCGCTATCGTTTGCACAGCGCCGTCTGTGGATGTTATCTCAGCTGGACCCACATGGAACGCAGTATCTGATCCCGCTGCGCTTTACCTTGCATGGCCCACTTCAGCGTTCGCGCTTTGAGGCTAGTTTTGTTGAGTTGATCGAGCGCCACACGATCCTGCGCTCGTATATTGTGCAGGACGAATCGGGTCAGGCGTGCGTGGAGCTTGTCGATGAGGCGGTGCAATTGGCGTATGAGGATCTGCAAGGCTTCAATGATCCCGAGCGGCAGCAGCGTTTGGATCAGAGACTGCGCGATCAGGCGAGCACGACTCTGGATCTAGGCTGTCATGTACCATACCGGGCGGGGCTGATCCGACTGTCCTCGCAGGAACATGTGTTTTATCTGACGGTGCACCATGCGGTGCTTGATGGTGTGGCTACAGAGGTTTTGGTGCAGGAGCTGATGGCGCTGTACGCGGGGCAGTCACTGGCGCCAGTGGAGCATGATTACGTGCGCTACAGCCGCTGGGAGCAGAGCGAGGCGTTTGCGCAGCAAATAGAGCCGGGACTGTCGTACTGGAGCCGCCGTCTGAGCGATCTACAGCCGCTGGCGTTACCGTATATGGATATACATGCGAGCGATGAGACCAGCGGGCTGTATGCGCAACAGCTGAGTGAAGGGGAGCGGCAGGAGCTGCAAAAGCTGGCGCGAGATCATGGTGTGACCGCATTTACGGTATACGCGCTGGGGCTGCAACTGGTGCTGGGGCGGTTGCGCCAAGGTGGCGACGTGGCATTCGGGACGTACGCGGCCAATCGGGTGTATGCGCCGTTCTCACACACGGTGGGCACGTTCGTGAACCCGTTGGTGCTGCGTTTTAAATATGATGAGGGTGAGTCACTGAGTCAGGCGCTGGAGCGCACGCAATTGCAGGTGATGCAGGACTTTGAATGGCAGCATGTGCCGTTTGAACGGGTTGTGGAACAGCTGAATCCGCCGCGCGAGCCGGGGCGGCACCCACTGTTCGAAGTGGGCCTTGTGTGCAATGAGCAATTGTATCAGGCGCAATATGAAGTGCAAGGTCTGCGGTTGCAGCCGCAGGGCCTGGATGGTCGGGAAGGCGTGACGCATCGTACAGCGCTGGAGGTGTGGATCTCGCCGCAGTCTGAAGGTCTGGAGGTAGTGGCCACGTACGCGCAGGCGCGGGTGGGCGATCGCCTGGCGCAAGCGGTGATACAGGGGTTGTGCGAGGTATTACGTCAAATGTTGTGTGTGGAGCCGGCTCGGCAGTTGGGTCAGATAGGGTGGCAAACGGCGCAAGTGGCAAAGCAGGCTGATGTGTCGGTCTGGCAAGGAGATCGGCAGGAGTGGCCGGCCGGAACGCTGTGGTCACTGTGGCAGCAACAAGTCAAGCGTCAGGGCCCGGCGGTAGCGGTGTATGGCGATGAGGATCAGGCAGATGTCAGCTGGCAGCAGTTAAGTGATGGGGCCGAGGCGCTGGCGGTACACTTAGTACAGCAGGGGGTATGCGCGGGCGAAGTGGTGGCGGTGTTGCTGGAACACTCGCCGCAATTGGTGCAGGCGGTGCTGGGTGTGGTGCGCAGTGGTGCAGTGCTGTTGTTGTTAGAGCCGGGTGATCCGTCGCAACGGCACGTGGAATTGGTGGCCGATGCGGGTGTGCGTTGGATTATCAGCAATGAAGTGGACGAGGCGCAGGCGGCGGGTCTAGAGCAGCAGAACTGGGTGGCATTGCCCGAGGAGGAGCCACAGTTGCAAGCCTTGTTGGCCGAGCGCGAAGTGTTGTCTGGGCGTGTCGAGAGTGAAGTGCTGTATTGGGTGTATACCTCGGGTTCGACGGGTCAGCCCAAGGCAGTGCAGGGTAGTGTCCGAGGGTTTATAAACCGGCTGTACTGGATGGGTCGACAGTACGGGGTGCAGGCGGGTGAGCGAGCACTGCTCAAGACCTCGGTCAGTTTCGTGGATATTTATGGTGAGCTGCTGGGCAACCTGCTCGAAGGGGTGGCGCTGGTGGTGGCGAGTGATGCGCGCCGGCGCGATCCAGCGGGGCTGTTATGGCGCTTGCGCGAGGGCCAAGTGGATCGTTTGACTGTGACGCCCAGCCTACTGCAGGCGTTGTGCGAGCAGCTGGATCAGGATGGAGTGGCAGGCCAGGCAGTGGCACCGTTGTCGCTGCGGCTAGTGTTCAGCAGCGGCGAGGCACTGAGTTGGTCACTAGTGCGCCAGGCGCGGGCAAGCCTGGGCAGCGGATTGCGGCTAGTCAACGTGTATGGTTCCTCAGAAGTGAGCGCTGATGTGGCAGCCTATGAAGTAGGCCATGAAGAACAGGAGGACGCGAGTGTGGTCAGCGGGCTGGTACCTGTGGGCCAGCTGATGAGTAATGTTAAGGCACGGATCGTGGGCCAGGAAGGCCTGGTGCAGTGGCCGGGGTTGGTTGGCCGGCTGCAGCTTGGGGGGGTGGCACTCTCGCCAGGGTATGCGGGTAAGGCTCGGCGGGCCGAGTCGATGTTTTATGAAAATGAAGGTGAGCGCTGGTTCGACACAGGCGATGAGGTGATACGCAACGCACGGGGAGAGCTGATAGTACTGGGCCGTCGCGATGCGCAGGTCAAGTTGCGGGGCATCCGGATAGATTTGCAGGGACTGGATGTACAGGTTGCTGGAGTGGCCGGCGTGCGCCAGTCGTTGTCTGCGGTAATAGACACAGGCGGCGGGCCGGTGTTGGGTGTACTGGTGGTAGTGCAGGGCGGAGCGACGCAGCAGGCGGTGCGCGTTGCGTTGCAACAGCAACTGCCGGCCCCAATGGTGCCGGGAATTATTGAGGTGGTGCAACAGTTACCGCGGCTAAGTACGGGTAAGCCGGATCGCGGTCAGGCGGCGGCGCTGTTACAGCAGGCGTTGCAGTGCGAACAGGATGAGCAGCAGGCATTGACGCCATTGCAGCAGCGTATCGAACAAATCTGGCGCACGCTGTTGCAACGCGAGCAGCCGATCGGTGCACATCAGAACTTTTTTACACTGGGTGGCCACTCCCTCATGCTCGCTCGACTGGCT
>NZ_JABUYX010000050.1:0-3473 GCF_014898005.1 Halomonas citrativorans | reverse complement strand
ACCGTTTCACGTTTTTCTTGTAATGCGTACTTCTCAGCCTCTTGACGACCTTCTTGGCGACCTTCTTGGCGACCTTCTTGGCGACCTTCCTGACGACCTTCTAGCCGCTCTTTCTTCACCAGGTTTTCCAGGTTTTCTGCCAACATGTTTTTATCCTCCACCAAACTTGTAAGCGCTTCCAGGTTGATGCCTGCGCCAAGCCGTTGCAGGTGGCGCTTCACCCAGCGCGTAATGATTGGGTCAATGCGCGGTTTATGGGGGTCTGCCTGAATGATCGCGACAATGCGGTCAACCGCTTGTTGCAAGCTTTCCCAACTTGCCGCCGCATTTTCGATGCCAAATATACCACTTAATGGACTATGGCGCTGCTCCAGCTCCTTGTCCGTGTAAGCACCCTCATCAATCAAGTAATAGCGCAAGTGCGGTTGGTAAGGCTGTAAAAAGATGGGTGGTTTAGGCTGCACCATGTCGTAGACATCATGCTTGGCCGTCCAGCGCTCTGTCCCGTTATACAACACAACAGGGAACACGGGCGGCAAGCCTTTACCGGGCGTGGTCGCTTTCGCTTTTAGCAAATGGTCATAGAAGCAGGCAACGTAGTGCATCAGCCGAATGGGCATCGTGCGATCTACACTGGATTGAAACTCAAGTAACAGGTAGAGGTAGACCTCCTGGATAGCCCCTTGCCAGTTCACCTGCACCGACCAGACCAGATCTTCAAACTTCTCTTCAAAAAGCGGTGTGATGTAATTGCCACTATGGAGTTTTAATGTGCTGAAATCCATCAGCTCAGAGATTTCTGGCGGGGCAAAGCCTTCAAGCAGTTGTTGAACAAATTCAGGGTAGCTGAAAAGTTCTTTATAGCCAGTGTCGTAGTGATTTGCCATGGGCCCTCCTGCGCAGTACCGGGGATGTTAGCACGGCCGCGCAAGGGCGATCACTTTTGAGGCCTGGCAAGACAGGTTGTAGAAGCTGAGTTACTCGGCGATGGCGGCGCTAGCCGCCCTTGCTCAACCACGCTCATAACAAACGCGCCTTACTGAGTAAATAGCGCTTCCAGGCTATCAGCGACAAGCACTTGCTCCGACCAAACGGCTAGCTGCTCAGGCGTTGCTTTTTGCAGCTGTTCATCCACCCAATTGGGTAATTGGCCAAATCTAAAGACAAGCAGATTCCTAAAAATTTTTCGCTTTGTCTCTTGATAACCTTCCTCATAGCCCTCTTGATACGCTTTCAGGCGCTCTTTTCTCAAGAGATTTTCCAGGTTTTCTGCCAGCATGTCTTTGTCCTCCACCAGACTGGTGAGCGTTTCAAGATTAACGCCTGCGCCAAGCCGCTGCATGTGGCGCTTCACCCAGCGGGTAATGATTGGGGCAATGCGCGGTTTTCGAAGCGGAGCCAGTGGTTTTGTGGGAGCTGAGTTTACTCGGCGATGGCGGCGTTAGTCGCCCTTACCCCGGCAGCGCGGGGCGCTGCTTTGCGGGTGCGCTTCGCTTACCGCGCACTACATTTGTGCAGCTAGCCGCCCTTGCTCCAGCAGCGCTATGGGCTGCTTCATTCGCTCCTACAAGGGCCTGGATGGGGTTACTACTAGCGGCCTAGCTGGGCATCCAGCGCATCAAACTGCTGGGTCAGGTACGAACTCATGCTGTTCATCTCTGCCACCATAACGTCCAGCTGGCTGAACTGGGCGCGATAGCGGGCAATCGTTGCATCGATGCTTTTTTCCATGCGCGCATAGCGTTCGTCCAGGCTTTTTACGTTGCTCTCAGCACCTGTAACGGCACCTGTGAGTACGCCGTTACTGCTGGTCATTTGCTCAATGGAGCTGTTTAACTTGCCGGCTAAACCACCGTCTTTATTATCGCCCGCAAAAAACGCGCTTAGCGCCTGCGGGTCATTGGCGATTAAGTTATCGAGCTTTTCATCATCAACTTCCAGCTTACCGCTAAGAGTAGTGCCAGCCTCTAAGGTAATGCCCAGTTGGCTCAGCGTAGAAAACTCGCCGCCCTCAACCCCCCCGGTAAGCACGCTACGCAGGCGGGACTCAATTGTACGAACGGCACGGTCACCCAGTAGCTCTCCTGCTGCTCCACTTTCAGCGTTGAAGCTAGTAAGCTCGTTAGTTGTATCTTTTAAATCGTTATACGCGTCGACAAAATCGTTGATCGCTTCGCGCTGCTTTAGGGTATCGCGCTCAATGTTGACCGTGCTGGTCGCTTTTTCGCCTTCGGCAATGCTTAGCTCACCCAGGTTAAGCGTTACCCCTTGAATAGCATCCTCCACCTGGTTACTGGCACTGGTAATCGTGATGCCGTTCACCGTTAAAGAAGCATTTTGCCCCTGCTGCTTGGCGCCAGCTTCTTCCGCTTTGCCGAATGGGCCTGCTCCACCTACAAATTCAAAGCTATCAATGGATGCGTCTGCCCCCGTGACTTTGGAACTGAGTGCCAAGCGGTAGCCATCGCCGTCATTAATAATCGTGGCGTTAACACCGGCGTCTTTATTGGCATTAATTGCATCACGAATATCGTTTAGCGAGCTGTTGGCATCAAGCTCGATATTGACCGGCTTGCTCTCACTACCTACAAAATTTAGCCTGATAGCGGTCGCACCGTTTAGCTCCAATGGATCTGAGGGTTTATCTATCTCAGTAATACTCTCAGAGGCAAGCGAGCCGTATGTCGCGACCTGGCTAACTTCTACCTGGTAGCTGCCCGGCAGCGCGTTCGCCGAGGTAGTGGCTTTTATATCATCGCCACGCACATTGGCGGAAAGGCTTTGATAAAGCTTTGGGTCGTTAATCTTGGCCACCGCATCGTTAAATGCGTTGAGCGACGTTTGCAACTGCCCGTAAGCGGAAATTTTGGCTTCTTGATCGGCTTTTTGCTGCGTAATCGGCTCAAGCTTACCGCGCTCGGCATCTTGAAGCTGATCCAGCAAACCGGTGAGATCTAACCCTGAACCAACACCAAGGGAGGTAATTGTTGCCATCAGTACAGTCCTCGCAGACAAAAAACATGAATTCTATAAACTCTATCGGCCGAAAAGGAATTAACTTTAGCCCCTATGCGCTCGTATTTGATAATCCTAGCCGAATTACTGAGTAGCGCCTACCCACCTCCCAAACCACACGCTTGTGCTTTCAAACCTCACGGCACATTATGTATTGCTTATACAAGTATTGGCTGGCTGCCATCATTTGTATTTCTAGCCTTTCTAGTTGCAATAACTGGGAACTCGAGAGCGCTTGATGACACTGCCCTTCTGATACGTCCTTTACCTCTTCTGAAAAGGCTTTACTGGAAAAAATCATTCTTTCATCCTCTTTACGTATGCGGAAAAGAGTATTCCTCTTGTTTGTTTCACTTTTTGTACTCGTTAGCGTTTTTTTAGGGTTCTTCGTCACTTCATGTGGATTTGGCCTGATCGAACACGCGGCCCACCGGGCTGCCAATCAGGTAGATCATGGC
>NZ_JABUYX010000004.1:0-268710 GCF_014898005.1 Halomonas citrativorans | reverse complement strand
CCATACCTACCGCTGTTGTGGAGCCCCTATTCTGGCCCAGCTCAGGAGACAAATTCCACACCCAACGTCGAAGAGCCTTTTTTAGATGCTTCAGGTTCGTTTGTAACGTTTAAAGACATTTTATTCATATCCAGCACGCCACCCCTCTTTATCGCTACATCATTCACTCTTTTGCGGCTATCAACGGTACCGCACAGCTATTACTGCTTTTTTATCGGTTAAAATCAATCATCCCCCTGTGGCGGCAGCCTGCCACTAACCACCTTTAAAGCAAACGTTTGAACCATTAAAACGCTGCCACTTAAAACGATCCTCGATAAAAAACATGAGCTTAACCGATTAATATCAGATATTTTCCGCGTTAAATTTTAATTTAATAAAAATTAACGACATGCCTATTTACGACAAAATATCTTATATAGCAACGATATACTGCATCGCTTACTTATCGCCCTGGCGCGTTATAAAAAAATACTATCCATTTGATTTTTAATAAAAAAAATAATACTGGATAATTATACAACGCCTTACCGTCAGCAAAAAAACATATCTACACCATACTTTGGCTTTTAGTATGCCTGCTTAATCCGTCGCGTTTGTGAAGTTTTGTTTTTTTTCTGCAACATTATTAATCGGCTTATTCGGCCTCAGCCTTGGGTTAACGGTAGTTGCAATGCTCCAAAATGGGTATCTTCAGCGCTCAACCTGGCCTTTGCTACTGCTGCTCTAAGCAATAGAACTCGCTTTGCGATACCGGTGACGCGGTGACGGCTTTACGCATATTCCGGTGGCCCAGCACTTTTTTACTGAGCGATAACAGCTATTCGAGGCAGGCACGCGGCTACGTTTAATGCCTATAGCCGCTGGGTTATGGCAGCGATGCGGCGAGAGTAAATATATGAAACGTTTGTTTGAAGAGTGAGGCTAATAACGCTTATGTCGTGCTTACCGCGTCACTTTTGTCACTAGATTGCTTAGGCGGGTGCGTAAAAAAGCCCGCAGGGGAAATCTGCGGGCGTGCTGGCAGTCGCTGATGTTAGCGCAGGCCGAGCAGTGAAAGGATAAACAGTACAACGACGATTAGGCCTACGATATAGATAATATTACGCATGTTGGCACTCCTTGCTAGTTTGCGTTTTGGGTGAAATCAAAGGGTTGCTTACGCCCAGTAACGATTAAAGCCTAGCAGGCTTTTCAACTTTTTGCGTAATGCCCTGCCTTTCCCTACCAGAAGGCAGAAGGTGGCTGGGTTTGCGTGGCCGCATGGCTAGCGTTATCCGAGACGCTGGCGGTTCTCGTCGAATGCTCGCTGAATAACTTTCTGCTGCTGGGTATCGATTTCTAATTCATAGCAAAGGGACGACCATTCGGATAGAGCATCAAGGGCTTGTTCAATATAGAGATCCGGGGTTAAGTACCTGAAGGGAGCACACACCTGTTTGAGCTTTTTACGCGTAGCCAAACCTGCCCCACTGAAAGATGTTGTATGCTCGTCTGCATAGCCCCGAACAGGGGCGTAAGTCAGGTCGTATGCAGGGGCCAGTGTCCATCGCCCTTGATCATGTAAAAAAGCGAAGTTCTTAGCGTGGTCATCGTGATTGTGGGTCAGGGCGTTGAACACCATCAATCTCGCCATGCGCTCAACGTCTTCTGCGTGGCGGGTAAACGTGCTGGTTGCCTTGAGCAGATCTAAATAGTCCAGCGATGGAGCGCTGTGATCGGCATATAGAATGCCGCTAGCGGTCATCATGTGGATTTTGCGATTACCGTTGCGATCAAAGCGCTGAGTAGAAAAGAAACGCTCGGTTCCCGTTGAGGAGCTGACCTCAATTAGCTTGCTCGAGGCCATTTTCACACCCGCATGCTTAGCCAACACCGAATAGGCGTACTCAATGGCGCCCGTATCCCTATGCTCGGCAGGGGCACGGAACTTCACTAGCCAATGCTGATAGCCCACAGGAAGCTCTTGGAAAGACGTACTGCACTGCTTACCATCAGAAGATAACGCAACGACCACCTTGGGCCGGGCACCTGCCGGGGAACCACCGGCTAGTCGCAAGGCATCCAGAGTAGTCGTGGTTTCACCTTCGTAGACAGCATTAGCTGCCTGATAGAGCTGGGCCAGGTCAATATCATTTTCATCCGCGGTATGCTCAATAACGGGACGGTACTCCAACGCCCCCATTCCCTTGTCGGCCATATAAGCCAGCCGATCAAGCGGGGAAATATCTCTCCGGTCTTTTCCATGTTCGGCGAGGAAATAGCGATCCATGAGCAGCATTCCCCAACCATCTGGCAGTGAGTCAGCAAATGCGCCTGGTAGACCAGCAAAAAGGAGGGAATCGGGCGCCTTCTGTGGCTGGGTAGTAAAATCCATGTTCAGAGGCGATAAATTAAAGCCCTCCGCCACCCACTGAGGGTCATAAGCAAAGTAGGTGCCCTGTCGGCTAGCGACCAGCTCACCCACACGGTTATCTGCTAACAGCACCTCTACGGTGTTGATACGCTTCATTTTCGCCCCCGAACACGCCCTGCCTGCTTGATCTCTTCAAGTGATATGGGATGCTCATATGTGAATAGCTCGGCAATTTGGCGTGTGGCGCCCAGCGCCGTGGCAATGAGCACCAAGATATCGAGGGTTATTTGCCCACTGGATTCGAACCGTTTAATGGTGGACTCGGAAACACCCGTCATCTGCGCCAAGGTTTTACGGGAAAGGTTCTTCGCCAATCGTGCTTCTCGTGCATTGGCACCGACCTGCTGAGACAGTTCGCCAGGAGCAAGCAAGGAGTGAGTAAGGGCCATAAAAAAACCTCTATATAATGGGTTATTTATAACCCATTATAGACTAAAAATGACTTTAAAAGATCAAATATAACCCTTAATAGCTATTCGATTAGCTTTATATCTAGAGAGTGCTATCGCACTTTAATTTTAGCGTCTGTATGTGGTGGAACCTCTCTCACTTCTAAACCTCGAACCTTTGCCACTTATACCGAAGGTGTTGTGATGCGCGCCACTGCTTTGCTTGTTTCATTAGCGGTTACTTCATTGTTACCCACCGCCTATGCAGCCGCTAATGAACCTTCTGCGCATGCACTCCAGGCGCTGGATCAGCAAACCCGCCAATTAAACCGCCTTCACAGCGTTGTGGTCGCTTACGACGGCGAGATTATCCACGAGCTTCACCAGGGTGGCCCCGGTGTTGCGCAGCCTGCCAATATCAAATCACTTTCCAAAACGGTGCTGGCGGCCATAACCGGCGCAGCCATTGAAGAAGGCATTATTGAATCCACCGAGCAGCGCTTGGTAACGCTCTTGGATGAGCTATTGCCAGCCGGGCTGGACCCGCGCGTGGAAGACATTACCGTAGGGCATTTGTTGGCTCAGCAGGCGGGGCTTGAGCGTACATCCGGCGGTAACTACAGCGCTTGGGTGGCAAGCTCAAACTGGGTTAATGATGCCCTTACTCGCCCATTTGTCGATGAGCCCGGCGGGCGGATGCTGTACTCCACCGGCACTAGGGTTTGTACGAAAAGTCGCTGAGCGAAGGCCAGACAAGGCAAAAATCAGCGAAAAAACGGAGTTTACATGTGTAAATGAGTATTTTGAGCTGATTTTTAACGCCGTATGGTCGAGCGCAAGCAGTTTTCGTACAAAGCCTAGCCACCTGCTTTCAGCAGCACTTACCCAGGCAAGCGGTGAAACCACGCATGTGCTCGCGCAACGCCTGCTGGGGGAGCCGCTTACTATTTCGATTCCCGCATGGCCGCGTGACCCACAAGGCATTTATTTTGGCGGCAACAATATGCAACTTTCGCCACGCGCATTAATGGAGGTGGGTGAGCTTTATCGTAACGACGGCGTGATGGAGGGCGAGCGGCTATTGCCAGAGGGGTGGGTGGAGGCTTCATGGACACCCCGCGGTATCTCTGCCTGGACGGGTGATGGCTATGGGTATGGCTGGTTTATTACCGAACTCGCGGGGGAGGCGGTGTACTACGGGCGTGGCTATGGCGGGCAAGCGCTGTACGTGATCCCTGAGCGCGATATAACCATCGTGATCACCGCCGACCCCACGCCACCCTCCCCAGGCGGCCAGTTTCAGCAACAGCTGCATCGCCTGGTCGAGGGCCTGCTCAGCGCACCTGAAGAACAGTAACGCAGGAAGCTAATATGTTAGTGAGATACGCCGCCTCGTTCAGGCCCTTCTTGCGCTGTTCGGCGCTCTTCAACCTGTCCTTCAACCTGTAGCTTGGTGCGAATAAAATCACTGTGGCTAACATGCAGTAAATCGGCCAGCCGCCGAATACGGTGCTCTTCAAGTGGGTCAACGCTGCCGTCTGCCCACGCCAGTTGCCACATCAGCGCCACCAGCTCGCAGCGCTGGTCGTAGTTATAGTGCTCTTTGATTAGGCTCACAAACTGGTAATGATCGACGGCCTCATCCACTTCTGCTTGTGCCAACGTCATCAGCTCTTCTACATCGCTTGTGCTGAGCTGGTAGCGCTCGGTAAGCATAAGACGCAGCGCGGCAAGCTCTTCATTGGTGGTGTCGTAATCGGCGCGGACGATTTCACACAGCAGTGCTGCGGTGGCCAGTTCCAGGGTGAGCGTTTGATTTTCGCGCTGCTCGGGCTGCGCAAGCGTGCGCTGGAAGAAATCACTAATAGCGTTCAGCATAAGGGGCTCCTGGGTTGCTACAGCATCGTCCTTACCTCAATCCTTCTTGGTAAGCTGCTCTCTTAACTGCTTGGGTACTTGCTTGATAATCAGGCGATCTTGATTGGCGTCGTACTCGATGCTTGAGCCCAGCAGGTGGGAGTCAAAACTAATAGAGACACCGCCCGCTCGACCGGTAAAGCGGCGGAACTGGCTTAAGGTGCGCTTATCGGGGGGAATCTCCGGCGAAAGCCCGTAATCGGCGTTGCGAATATGGTCGTAAAAGGCTTTCGGCTGCTGTTCGTCCACCAGCCCAGAAAGCTCTTCCAAGGTCATTGGCTCGCCACGGCGAAGCTGTTCATTGGCGTAGTCCACCAGCGTGTCGGTTTTTTCTCGACTCGCCTCGTCGTCGAAATCCTCTTTTTCCACGTAGTCGCTGAAGGCCTTGAGCAGCGTGCGGGTTTCAGCGGGCGCATCGATCCCTTCTTCCATGCCCAACAGGGCTACCATGCCTTCGGCAAGCTTTTTACCACCACGATCTTTCAAGAAAGAGACGTACTGCGCACCAGGCGACTCGCTCTGCCACTGGGTTAAATTGACCCGGGCCGCCAGGGTAAGCTGGCTGGTATTCAGCTGCACGGCAGGCACGGCCTGGTGGGTTTGGTTAATGCCAATGCCCTCACGCTGATGTACCAACGCGATAAATAGCGTTTCGGTGTCCCCTTGGCGCATGTGCGCAAGCAGCAAATAGCCGCTGACGGATAGCTGCTCTTGTAGCTCACGCGCCAAGCGCTCAGCAATTGCGGTCGAAAGCTGGGTAAAGTCCTGGGCACCCGCACTATAGTCGCGCAGCCAGGCAACTAGTGGGCCAGCCTGCTCGCCCTCTTCAGCAAAGCGCCCCCAACCTTTAGCCTTGGTGTTATACGTGTCGTTCAGCGTATTCACCAGGCTTGTCATGGCCGGGTCATCACTTTCGGCAAGCGATGGCGCAGCGGTTAGCGTTAAGCGTTCACCGTCAAGCGAAGGGTCCAGGCGGTGAACAATGCTTTGCAGTAGTGGCATAAGGGCCTTGGCTCCTGGCATCAATAAAAAGAGGTGCTATGCAAAAAATACTGCGCGTTAGGGTTTCAGACGATAGCCGGTACGAAATATCCACGCGATAGTGGCCAGGCTCGCCAGTAAAAACAGGCTGATCATGGCCACACTGGCTACCACACTGACATCGCTAATCCCGTAGAAGCTCCACCGAAAGCCGCTGACCAGATACACCACGGGGTTGGCGAGCGTGACGGTCTGCCAGAAAGGGGGCAGCATATCTATCGAGTAGAAACTGCCGCCCAGAAAGGTCAGCGGCGTAATGATCAGCAAGGGCACAAGCTGCAGCTTGTCGAAACCATCCGCCCAAATGCCGATAATGAATCCCAGCAAACTAAACGTGACGGCGGTGAGCACCAGAAACGTCAGCATCCAGAAGGGGTGCGCAATTTCCAGCGGCACAAAAAAACTCGATGTCCCAAGAATGATCAGCCCCAATAGAATCGACTTCGAGGCTGCCGCTCCTACATAGCCAATCACTATTTCAAGATAGGAGATGGGCGCCGATAAAATTTCATAGATACTGCCCGAAAACTTGGGAAAGAAAATCCCGAAAGAGGCGTTGGACACGCTTTGGGTCAGCAGCATGAGCATAATCAACCCAGGCACGATAAAGGCGCCGTAGCTGACCCCACCAATCTCACTGATACGCGAACCGATGGCCGCGCCGAACACCACAAAGTAGAGCGAGGTTGAAATAACCGGCGACACAATGCTTTGCAATAATGTGCGCCGCGTACGCGCCATTTCTGCCATATAAATGGCGCGAACAGGATACAGATTCATGCACGCTCCTTAACCAGGTCGACGAAAATATCCTCAAGCGAACTCTGCCGTGTGTGCAGGTCTCTAAAGGCGATGCCTTCGCGCTCAAGGTTCGCTAACAGCGCTGATATTTTGTGGCCCTCTTCATCCTGACGGCCATCATAGCTGTACACCAACTCATGCCCATCGGCGGCCAGGCTTAACCCCGTTTGCTGAAAAGCGGCAGGTAGCGCCTTTAACGGCGTTTGCAGTTGAAGAATTAACTGCTTGCTGCCCAGCTTTTGCATCAAGGCCGCTTTCTCTTCCACCAGCACGATTTCACCTCGATTAATCACCCCGATGCGGTCGGCCATCTCTTCGGCTTCTTCAATATAGTGGGTGGTGAGAATAATCGTGACGCCACTTTCGCGCAGCCCGCGAACCACTTCCCACATATCCCGGCGCAGCTCAACATCGACCCCCGCCGTTGGCTCATCCAAAAACAGAATGCGCGGCTCGTGAGAAAGCGCCTTGGCAATCAGCACGCGGCGCTTCATTCCGCCGGAAAGGGTCATTAAGCGGTTATGACGTTTATCCCATAACGCCAATGACTTAAGCACTTTTTCAATATGCGCAGGGGCAGGCGCTTTACCGAACAGGCCACGGCTAAAACTGACCGTATTCCACACCGTTTCAAAGGCTTCGTTGGTCAACTCCTGAGGCACCAGACCGATACGCTCACGCGCCTGGCGGTACTGGCTAACGCTATTAAAGCCGTCAATCACCACCTCGCCCTGGGTCGGGTTTACCAGCCCACACACCACGCTGATCAGCGTGGTTTTGCCTGCCCCGTTGGGGCCAAGCAGCGCAAAAATCTCACCACGCTGAATGGTGAGGTCCACCCGCGAGAGCGCTTGAAAGCCGCCTTCGTAGGTTTTATTCAGGCCGTTAATCGAAATAATGGGGTCGTTCATGGCTTTCTCCTCACACCGCAACGTAAACGCCACGACGCTGGAGGCGATTTAACGCGAGGTTAAACATGCGATTCTGTCTGAAAAGTGACCGAGCATAAGCGCTTTTCAGGCAGGACCGAATGCCAAAGCGACAATAGCCGTGCAGACGTCTTATCGTATTGCACGGCTATAGAGACGCAACGTTTAGGTGCGGTCAGTGATTTCGAGCAGGTGATAACCAAACTGCGTTTTCACCGGGCCGTGTACCTGACCCAACTCACCGCTGAACACCACCTTGTCGAACTCAGGCACCATTTGGCCGGGGCCGAAGCTACCCAAGTCGCCGCCCTGGCGGCCAGAAGGGCAGCTAGAGTGCTGCTTGGCGACATCGGCAAAATCACGGCCGTTTTCGATTTCCTGTTTAAGCGCTAAACACTGCTCTTCGCTGCTAACCAAAATATGACGGGCGCTGGCGTTTGCCATAACAACCTCCTGCCTGTATCAATGAAATGAAGCCGCTAGTTTATCACGCTCGCCTTGGCGGCGGGTGTACCTGCGACACAGCATGTTCAAGGCTTCCCAAGCGCACCGCTATAGCGTAACGCATCGCCTACTCGCGCCAGCGCACGTTCATGGTCATTCACCGCTACCGGTCCCCGGCTGCAAGCAACGATCACCCAGGGGCCATTAGCCTCCTCGTGCGAAGCAATGCCCGCATCGCAACTGCGCCGATGCTGGGTACCGGTTTTATGTGCAAAACGGATGGTGTCGCCCAACCCGGCCGTTAGTCGATTACTGCCCGATGTTGTTCGCTGCATTATCTCCAGCAGTGCCTGGCTCGGCTGGGCACCTAAGCCACCACTCGCTGCCTCTTTATACACACTTGCTAACAGGTCGCCGTAGGCACGCAGCGTGCCTACGTTTTCACCGGTCGCCTCATAGGCATCGAACGCGTGGTCATAGTCAGGTTGCTTGAGCGTGGAGGGATCAACATCCAGCCGCTGAGCCAGCGCCGCCGCACGCTGGCTTAACCGGTGCTGGCGCAAGGCGATAAAATCCATGCCGTCCAGCGTTCGTGCGTCAGGGTGTAGCTGCCCATAAACGCCCTGACGAACGCCAACCAGCTTGCTAATCGGGCCGATATCATCAGGATTGCCTCCACTATCCGCAATCATTGCTCTCGCCCGAATATTGACATCGGCAAGCCCCACGCGGTCAATCAACATATCGGATGCCGTGTTATCACTGACGGTAATCATCTGTTCAAGCAGGTAGCGAATCGAGATCGGCGTCCCCGGGTCGTGCCAGATCACCGGCCCCGCGCCATCCACAAAGTCACCGCGCGAAAGCGTTAAGCGCTCATCCAGTGACAGCGTGCCTGATTGACGTTCGGCAAGCACTTGGGCGGCAATAGGTACTTTTACTAACGAGGCCAAATACCAGGGCCTGTCCGCGTGCCACGAGTAGGCTTCTCCGGTGGCCAGGTTTTGTACATATACCCCTAACGTACCTTCAAAGATGCCCTCAATAGCGGCGACTCGGGCATTCAAGTCAGCCTGCCATGTGCTCTGTTTATCGACTTCGTAGTACCAGTTCGTCTCAAAAGCCTGTACTTCAAGCTCCTGTGCCTCAAATTCCTGTGCTTGAGTACCGTCGGCATAGGCTGGCAGTGCCATTAAACACACTATGGCCAGCAGCCATCGTTGCTGTCGTTGCAAACCATGTCCTCTTAGCGGTGAGCTGCGATCCAGCGTGTCACCCAAATCCACACGGCGGCGCCCAGTATCAACACGCCGCTAATCGCCAGCGCCTGTGGATAGGTATACATGCCCTCGCCTTGTAGCAAAAAGCGCAGCACGAGAAAGATCATCACAATATGAAAAATAAACGCTTTTAGCGCATCGCTGCCGACCACGGTGAGCGGCAAAAGTGCCTTGGCGGCAGCCGCTCCACCGGCCAGTGCCAATGCGAGCAAAATAAGCGCGCCACCTACACTAAACAGCATAAATTCCAGGCCAGGCGGATGTTTGCCTGCGTTATTGGCAACGGCCATCATGGCGGCATAAACACGGCCATCCGCCAACGCGAGACCATAAAACGCCATTACCATTAACGCGCCTACCGCCAGCAGTATTAACACCAAGCGGCGGCGCAAGTGAGCCGTAAAGTAACAGCGCAATAGCGCTTCACCGACCAATAATCCCGCCAGGATAAGGGGCGCCCGGCTAATCTGCCCCCAGGCATAGTGGTCGGGGTGGTCGACCAGTAAGGCTTTCAGGATATCGTTACCGCCAAAGCTCAGCCCTTGTAACCAGGCAGAAAGTGCGGTTAAGCCAACCAGTGTGGCAATCCGGCTCCAAAGAGGCGCCCGTGCCCATAGCGGTAGAATAAGCGGCACCCAAAGCAGGGCAATGGCATAAAAGCCTAAAATCTCGACCCAGATTCCAAAGCGCCCATAAAGCAACGTATCGACAATATCGGCAGGGCTACTAAACGGCAGCATCTCGATAATAATGAGCGCCTTGTACCAGAACCACACTTCAATCGCGCGTAGCCATAGCTTAAGGCGTCGTTTAGGCCAATCATCGCTTTGGGTGTGAGAAAGAAAGGCCACTGCCAGGGCAATGCCGAATACCAAAATAAACAGTGATGAGGAGAATTTGGTTAATAGATGAATAGGCACCATGCCCCAGTCAGGCACATTACGTATGCCTATCAGCCCGCTAACCGTGTGGCTGACAATCATTAAGCCAATCGCAATGCCTCGCGCCAAATCGATAGCCGCGATTCGCCCTTCCGCTTTAGGAAGCTGCGGCGCCTCTTTCCAGTTCACCACGATACAGGCTTCCTTATAGTCATAACGGGCCAAGGGGTACGTAATGTTAACAATAGACGATAAGGCAACAACTTTTGCTTTGGGCTTTAAACGCAAAAATGCCCCGCAGGCGGCGGGGCATTTTGTGGCTCATCCGTAAGCCAGAGCAAGTGTTATTCCATTAGCGGGTTAATTACCACTGGGTGTCGTCATCGTCATCCGTGGTTTCGTACTCCTGCTCCTCTTCCTCTTCTTCATAGGTGAATTCTTGCTCTTCCTCTTCATACTCAGTGGTTACATCTTGATCTTGCTGATCAGTGTCATACGAATTAAAACTGCCTTGCTCGTCCTGCGTCGTCTCTTCTTGCGGCACTGGTTCTTGCTCAGTGCCACTTTCCATTTCAGCAAACGCAAGAGGGCTTGCGATCAGACCAAATGATACGCCTAAAATACCTAGTTTTTTCAGAGCTTCCATTTTCATGTCGTGCCTCCTAAGTAATCTGCTTTCTGTTGCTTCGTAAAAATAAATCAAACAAGGAACATCTAGCCAAGAACCAACCATCATCCTGATGCTGCGTTCTTGTCCTGGTTACTGCACGCGTCGTACCAGGTTTTTCTAAAAAACAAAAAACATATATAAAGTCAAAAACTTAAACTCAACAAGAGCATGCCAACCTATTGATTTTATGAAATATATTTAATAATTTACTGTTTAACTGTGGCACATGAGCCCGCTTTGGTCATGCCAGTTAAGTTAATGGCTTCGTCATTTAGGTTTTAAATGAAAACGGGCAGCGACTGATCCACAAACACAATAGACCTTCCCAACAGCTGGCATCAGAACATCCATCTTGAGCAACAGGATGCTGAGGAAAGTGCTTAGACAACATGTGCAGAATGCAATAAAAAGTTCAGGAAGGAGACCCTGCCCAGGCCACTCCCGCCATCGATCATAGTTAAAAAAATCATCAGGAAATTCTTATCAGTGCGAATGACGCGGCACGTCAGAGCCTCGACAGCCGATCAGGAAGTCAAAGTCACAGCCTTCATCGGCTTGCAGCACTCGCTCAATATAGAGCTGGCGATAGCCGCCCTGGCTTGCGATGAGGGTCGAGGCCGCCGTGGCATCAAACGCGGCGAGGCGTGCCTGAATCTCCTCTTCACTGACGTCCAGGTGCAGCCGGCCGCTGGCGCAGTCGAGTTCAATCCAGTCGCCGTTACGCACCGCGGCCAAGGGGCCGCCAGCAGCGGCTTCTGGTGCCACGTGCAGCACCACGGTGCCGTAAGCGGTCCCGCTCATGCGCGCATCAGAGATACGCACCATATCGGTGACGCCCTGAGCAAGGACCTTGGGCGGTAGCCCCATATTGCCGACTTCCGCCATGCCGTGATAACCGCGAGGCCCGCAGTGTTTCATTACCAGGATATCGTTGGCTTCAACGTCCAGGTCCGGGTCATTGATGCGCGCTTTATAATCGTCGAAGTCTTCAAACACGACGGCCCGACCACGGTGCTGCATCAGTTCGGCGGTCGCTGCCGAAGGCTTTAACACCGCGCCATTGGGTGCAAGATTGCCGCGCAGCACACAGATACCGCCATCTGCGGTCAGCGGGTTATCCAGCGGACGAATCACATCGTCGTTATACAGCGGGGCGCCCTTGACGTTTTCCCACAGGGTTTTACCGTTAACGGTGAGAGCGTCTTTAAAGGGCAGGCGATCAGCGTCCCCCAAGCGTTTTAGTACGGCGGGCAGGCCTCCAGCGTAGTAGAACTCTTCCATCAAATAACGCCCGGAGGGCTGTAAGTCTACCACTGTGGGCGTACCGCGCCCCACCCGGCTCCAATCGTCCAGCTTAAGGTCTACCCCCATCCGCCCGGCAATCGCTTTCAGGTGGATCACCGCGTTGGTGGAGCCGCCAATCGCTGCGTTGGTACGAATGGCATTCTCAAACGCTTCTTTCGTAAGGATTTTGGAGAGCTTTAAGTCTTCATTAACCATCTCGACAATACGGTTACCGGAAAGGTGTGCGAGCACATAACGACGCGAATCCACCGCAGGAATTGCCGCATTGTGAGGTAGTGAGGTGCCCAGGGATTCCGCCATGCAGGCCATGGTAGACGCGGTGCCCATGGTGTTACAGGTGCCCGCCGAGCGCGACATGCCCGCTTCAGCGGCCATAAAGTCGTGCAGTGAAATCTCGCCCGCTTTGACCTGCTCAGAAAGTTGCCAGACCACGGTGCCCGAACCGATGTCCTTGCCCTTGTGCTTGCCGTTAAGCATGGGGCCGCCGGTCACGACGATGGTGGGGATATCACAGCTCGCCGCGCCCATTAACAGCGCTGGGGTCGTTTTATCACAACCTACCAGCAGCACCACTGCATCAATCGGGTTGCCACGAATCGCCTCTTCAACATCCATGCTGGCAAGGTTACGGGTAAACATTGCGGTCGGGCGGAGGTTGGATTCACCGCTGGAGAAGACCGGGAATTCCACCGGGTAGCCACCCGCTTCCAGTATGCCCTGCTTTACATGCTCCGCTAGCTTGCGAAAGTGAGCGTTGCAAGGCGTTAGTTCTGACCAGGTGTTACAGATGCCGATAATCGGCTTGCCTTGGAATTCATGGTCGGGAATGCCTTGGTTTTTCATCCAGCTGCGGTACATAAAGCCGTTTTTATCGGCGGTTCCAAACCACTGGGCAGAGCGTAGGGGCGGCTTTCGTTCAGACATGGACGTCTCTCCGTACAATTCGGTAAAAGATAGAAACAAAACAGGAAAAAAGTGTCGTTAGGCGCGCTGACGTCGCGTCTGTTTCCAGCGGTCAAACATTACCGCCAGCAGCAGAATTGCCCCTCGTACCAGGTACTGATAGAACGTTGGTACGTTGAGTAGCCCCATGGCATTCTGCACGCAGCCCATAATCAGTACGCCGACGACTACACCGGTGATAGTGGCAACGCCGCCCGATAGCGCCACCCCACCCAGTACACAGGCAGAAATCACCGCAAGCTCTAGCCCCATGGAGGTATTGGGGTCGCCCAAGCCCATCCGCGAGGCCAGTAACACGCCCACTACGCCTGCAACAACGCCTTGTAAACCAAAGACAATAATCTTGAGTCGGCGGACATTGACCCCCGCGAGCGACGCGGCCTCCGAGTTACCGCCCGTGGCCAGCACATTGCGTCCGAAGGCGGTCATATTGAGCACCACACCGAAGATGACAAAGCAGGCCAACATGGTCCACACCGGCAGCGTCAGGCCTAGAAATGAAGCGCTACCCAGGTCAAAGAAACCCGGCACGGTAATCATCACCGCATCGCCGCCCGAGGTGATATAGGCCAGCCCGCGAACAAACTCCATCGCCGCCAACGTGGCAATCAGCGAGTTAATACCAAACCTGGCAATCACAAACCCGTTAAAGGCCCCCACCGCGCCCCCGGCAACAACGCCACCTATAACGCCGATAAAAACGCTACCGGTGCTAGAGGTCACAACCGCTGCCACTACCCCCGCAAACGCCACGATTGAGGCCACCGAAAGGTCCACCTCGCCCAGCGCCAACACCAGCATCATGGTGGTCGCCAGGCTGCCTATCAGGGTGATCGAAAGCAGCAGCCCCACCATGTTTCGCCCGGTAAGAAAGTCGGGGATAAACACCGCCAAGGCGATAAAGAGCAGCATAAAAACGGCGATCAGCCCAGAGGTGTCCAACAGCGTGCGCAGTGGTTTAACGAGCCCTTGGCGCCCCGCAGGGCGCGTTGGTTCAACACCGTCTTGGGTTAATTTGTTCGATGTCATCACAGGTGTCCTGAACGTGTTCGATAATGGGTACCGCTTAGGCGGGTAGTGCCAGGCCTAATAGTCGTTCGGGCGTGGCGGCGTCTCTTGGCACCACGTCGACCAGCTCACCGTCGCGCATCACTGCGATGCGGTCACAGATGGAGCTAACTTCGGCAAGGTCGCTGGAAATCACGACAATGCTTTTTCCCTGCTCGGCCAAGTCGTAAAGCAGGCTATAAATGTCTCTACGCGCGCCCACATCAATCCCACGCGTGGGCTCGTCCATTACGAAAAGGTCAATCTCTTCCGCGAGCCAGCGGGCCAAAATTACCTTTTGCTGATTGCCCCCGGATAGCTTGCCTATCGGTGCCCGATAGCTGGGGGTTTTAACGCTAAGCTGCTGAATATAGGCTTCAGCATTGCGTCGTTCGCGGCCAGGGTGACGGAAAACACCCCAGCGCTTAAAAAACCGCCGACAGCTGATATTGAGGTTGTCGGCAACGCTCGCCACGGGGAAAATCCCTTGAGATTTACGGTCCTCCGGGCACATGGCGATACCAGAACGAATCGCCTCTGCGGGACTTTTAAAGCGTCGCGATTCGCCCTGGAACGTCACGCTACCTGCTTTAGGCGCTTCCACCCCGCATACCAGCCGCAATAGCTCACTGCGACCGGCGCCTACCAGGCCAAACAAGCCAAATACCTCGCCACGCTTTACGGAGAAGCTAACCGGTGCATTCAGGCCGCGCCCTTGAATCTCGTCAACAGACAGCACCACATCGCCCTGCTCGCGGGCGCGATAGCCGTACACGTCATCGATGTCCCGCCCCACCATCTCGCTAACCAATAGATCATGCGTCAGCTGCGACATATCTTCGTGGGTACGAATATGCTGGCCGTCGCGAAAGATAGTGACCGCATCGCACATCTCAAACACTTCTTCCATGCGATGGGTCACGTAGAGCACCACCCGCCCCTCGTCGCGCAGGCGTTTGACGATGCGTTTAAGCTGACGGATTTCCTGAATGGAAAGGCTACTGGTAGGTTCATCGAAAGCGATAACGCGGGCATCACGCAGCAATGCACGGCCAATCTCAATCATCTGCTGCTGACCGATAGAGAGATCGCGCACCTTGGTCGAGGGATGAATGTCACCCTCGCCAAGGTCAGCCAGAATCGCCAGCGCCCTTTCCCGCATCTTTCGCCGGTTCACAAACCCCTGACGCGTAGGCAGCTGGCCCAGCAGCAGGTTTTCAGCGACCGACATATTGGGCGAGAGCGTTAGCTCCTGGTAGATAATGGCGATCCCTTCGCGCAATGCTTCACGAGCATTGCTGAACACGTGGCGCTGTCCATCAATCCAGAGAGCCCCCTCTGCAGTGCGGTTCACCCCGCTAAGCACCTTCAGCAACGTCGACTTACCCGCGCCGTTTTCGCCCATCAGCGCATGCACTTGGCCGGTATGAGCAGCAAAGCTCACCCCATCCAGCGCGCGCACCCCAGGGAATACAACACTGATATTGTCAAAGCGAAGATATGGATCAGACATACGTGAGCACTCCACCAAATAGCCCGTCACAAAAAGTCAGTTACAGACCGAGCGCGTCGCGCACTTCTTCCCAGTTATCACGCGTCATTAACGTGCCGGACGTTTCTGTAATCGCCAGAGGCTCCTGGTCTTCGCTGATCCAGCGGTAAAGGTCTTCAGCCGTTTGTCGACCATGCATGGTAGAACTCACCGCAACGGTGCCGTGGAAGCCCGTGGGGTTGTCGCGGGAAAACTCAGCAAATGCCGCGCCTGAACCATTGATGCCCACCCCAATGACATCCTCAGCGGCCAGGCCGTACTGTTCGGTCGCCCGAACGCCCCCCAGCACACTCTCTTCATTTAGCGCGTAGATTATCCAGTGCTCATAATCACCGCGCTGAGAAAGCACCGGTGATGCAGCGGAAAATGCACCACTCGTATCCGTACTTTGTTGAGGCGCATCGAAGATGTTCTCTTCGGGGAAGCCCGAAGCAAGCAGCGCTTGGGTCGCTCCATCCGTCCGTTCAACGGCAGTCGGTAGCTCGTTATTGGTAATACGCAACGCACCTACGTTCTCAACATCCCAGCCACGGGCTTCCATTTCGGCGGCAATTGCCTCACCAACCTGCTGGCCAATTTTGGTGCCGGACATACCCAGGTGCGGTACGCCTTCCATAGGCTCACCACTGGCGTTAACAAACTGGTCATCGACGGTCACCACTTTCATGCCGTACTGTTCGGCGCGATTCATGATCGCAGGCCCAAGACGTACATCTGGCGGGCAAATGACAAACCCTTGAGCGCCTTGTGAGTAAAGGTTATCAATCGCGCTAAGCACCTCTTGACCATCTTCACCACCCAAACGAACAACCTGGAATCCGAGTTCCTCGCCCGCCTCTGTAGCGGCGCGCTGTTCGTTAATAAACCAGGCTTGTTCCGGCTTTTTGACGATAAAGCCCATCTTCACGTCGTCCTGTGCCTGCACAGAACCCAGCGAGGCCAGCATGACGGCGCTACCCAGCGCCAGGCGCGTAAACGTGGTTACGATGCTCATTGTTGTGCTCCTGATGTTCCAATTATTATTGATGTTATTGCTGCAATCACTGTCTGCTGCTCGTCAGGCACTTGGCTAGGCGTCCATATCGTCCTGGGCAGAGAAGCGGAAGATGGTACGTGAACGGTAGGTCTCTCCTGGCTGTAGCACCGTGCTGGGAAAGGCATCCTGATTAGGCGAATCGGGAAAATGCTGCGTTTCCAGTGCAAAGCCAGAGCGCTGTGGATAGGCATTGCCACTTTTGCCCGTTAAATCACCGGCCAAAAAATTCCCCGAATAAAATTGAATACCAGGCTCAGTGGTTTCAATTTCCAACAGCCGTCCACTTTGTGGCTCCCACACCCTCGCGGCCATCACCAGATCGCCTTGCTCGGCGTTATCTCGGTTAAGCACAAAGTTATGGTCGTAGCCCTGCCCAAAGCGCAGTTGATCGTTATCTTGCTCAATACGCTCGCCAATCGACGTGGCCTGGGTGAAATCGAACGGCGTGCCTTCAACAGGCTGCAGTTCGCCCGTCGGAATCAATGATTCACTCACCGGGGTAAAGGCATCGGCATTGAGCATAAGCTGATGATCAAGGATGGAGTCGTTTCCTTCACCCTTAAGGTTGAAGTAACTGTGCTGGGTAAGATTGACGGGCGTTGCCTTGTCGGTCTCGGCCTGGTAATCAACAATCAGTTCATTTTGATCGGTAAGGGTATACGTCACTTCAACCGTCAGCTCTCCAGGATAGCCCTCTTCGCCATCCTCACTGACATAGCTCAGCACCAGCCCCGTCCCTTCATCATTTTCAAAAGGCTCGGCCTGCCAGAGCACACGATCAAACCCTTGCTCGCCGCCGTGCAGGTGGTTATCACCATCGTTGGTGGCTAACGAGTAGGTTTCACCCTCCAGCGCAAACTGACCTTCGGCGATACGGTTGCCGTAGCGGCCAATGAGTGCACCAAAGTAGGGATTAGCTTGCTGGTAAGTGTCAGACAGATAACCATCCAGCGATTCAAAACCCAGCGCGATATCGTCAATGTTTCCGTCTACGTCAGGTACTTTCAGGGATACGATTGTGCCCCCGTAATTAATGACCTGAAGCTCAACGCCATTGGCGTTCGTCAGCCGGTAGCTTTGCACCTCACGGCCGTCCGGCAACTGGCCGAACGTCGATTGTTCGACGGCGTTCTCTGCTTTACTGTTCGCCATGGGTTCCTTATCACTTTGGGCCTGGGCTACGTTTGTCATCAGCGCGATGACGCCTGCGCTCAGTAACAATCTTGAGCCAACGCTACCTGTATGAGAGGGCATGGTGTTCCTCCTGTTAACATCGTTATTGTTATTCGTGCGGTATGCGGTTCACTACCAGGTTCATTACCAATTTTTCCACTACACGCCCTACACTAGACAGCTCTTACATAACTAACCAATATAGGAACACGTTAATTCCGATACACTTATTGCTATCAAAAGCACTGAAAGGCTTATTCCATGAGCGTTCTTGACAGTAACTGGTTTCTCAACGCTCGACTAAAGTTGCGTCATTTTCAGCTATTTTTGGCGCTTGACGAGCACCGCAACCTGCATCGTGCCGCTGCCCAACTCAACATGAGCCAGCCCGCAGCCTCAAAACTGCTCAGCGACCTGGAAGCCAAGCTGGGTATACGTCTGTTTGATCGCCAGTCGCGTGGGCTAACCCCTAACTGGTATGGGGAGGTCATGATTCGTCATGCGCATAGTGTGCTGTCGACACTACACCACACCGCTGAAGAGCTGACCGCGCTGCGCAACGGCAATACGGGCACCGTGGCTATCGGCACCGTTATGGCACCCGCCGTTACGCTTCTAACCAGCGCTATTGAACGGGTCCACAGAGACCGCCCGGAGCTTAAAATCAGTGTGGATGTGGATGTCAGCAAAGCGCTGGTGCCACGTTTGCTGGAAGGTGAGCTGGATTTTGCGATTACACGCCTTCCACCAGGCAGCGATCTTGAGCGCTTTGTCTTTGAAGAAATTGGCGAGGAGGAGTTGTGCTTTGTGTGTCGTGAAGGGCATCCGCTAGTAGGCAAAACGTCGTTAAAACTGGCGGACATGGCCGCCTATCCGTGGTCACTGCAGCCACCCGGCGCACTCATGCGACAGCGTGTTGACAGTCTGTTTCTGCATCATCAGGTCGCGCCACCTCGGCAAGTCGTTGATACTGCCGACTTACTAGTGTCACTAGCGCTGGTCGATAAGTCCGACACCATCACCGTGACCACGCGCGAAACGGCCGATCTACTCTGCACCCCGCAACGCTTTCACCAATTGCCCTTCGTCGAAGCGCTTAGCGTGCAGCCCTACGGCCTGGTCAGCTTACGCCACCAACGACTTTCACCGGGGGCTGCGCTATTAATGAGCACCCTCCGCGAGATTATCGCTCAGAACGCGCAACGCGAAGATGGGCGCAGTGAAACGTAACGAGGCAGCCGCACAACAAGCATGGCCAGCCCGATAGCAGCTGGCCTTTCACTGCTGCTATCTCATAGAAACGTCCTCACAGCCCCCTCCTCACAGCACCCTTACCAACATTAATACTGCGCTCCTTATCGAAAGATGCGTAGCGGCTGCCCCATGAACACAGCCGACAGGTCAGATATTGCCAAGCGGTCGGCATCGCCGCTCGCCTTGGCTTAACCTGCTCAGTGCTTGAGAAAAACGTCCCTCTAAAGCCTCTGAATAAGCTACCAGACTAAAGTCCATGTTGAACATTTTCCCCATATGTTCAACATATAGGCAATCCTAATAAAGAATAATCGACTGGAGCCACTATGCTGCACATCGCCGTATTTCTACGTTTAACCCTATATCGCATACCGTGTTTCAGGGCCTATCGAAAGTGAATTGCCATGGACGTCAGGTGATTTGCTCCTTCGGTTTCTATAGAGGCGGTCACTAATTTCTTAGTCGCCATATCTATCATTTAAGGCTCTACCCATGAAAACTCCAAAGCTTACGTATCTGGAAAAGGTTGGATTCGGCAGCGGCGATATGGCGATCAATGTCGTTATATCTTCGATGTTTCTGATTATCTCTTACTTCTATACTGATATTTTTGGCCTAAAACCCAGCCATATGGGGATTCTATTTCTAGTAGCGCGGTTAATGGATGCAGTGACTGACCCGCTTATGGGTATTATCACCGATAAATTCAATACGCGTTATGGTCGTTACCGCCCTTACTTCTTGATTTTTTCAGTACCTTTTGGGATCTCGGTACTACTACTTTTTACTACACCCGACTGGAGCTATAACGCTAAGCTGGTGTGGGCATACTCAACCTACCTGTTTGTCACGCTCATGTTCACGGCGGTGACCATTCCCTATATTTCCTTAACCGGAGTACTGTCACCGGACCCGCAAGACCGGCTATCTGCCAATGGATACCGCTTGTTTTTTGCCAAGATTGCCGCCTTCCTGGTAACGATCATAGTGCCGATACTTGCCGAATTTGTGGGTGGAGATAATCTTGCCTTGGGCTACCAGGTATCCATGGGCTTAATGGGAGGACTCGCTACCCTGTTATTTCTGTTCTGTTATTTCACGACTACCGAGCGCGTCCAGCACACTATCGATACGAAACCACTGAAAGAGCAGTTTCGCCTGTTAATCAAAAACGATCAGTGGATGGTGCTATGTGCGGTCTGCTTTACAGGCACGCTGGGTTATGTGATTCGCAGCTCGGTGGCGGCCTATTACGCTAAATATTATCTCGGCGCTAACGCGACAATGCTGTCAGCCTTCTTAACCGTGGGCGTTAGCGCAGCCATCTTGGCCATGGTGGCTTCAACCTGGATCACCAAACGCTACTGCAAACTCAACCTCTTCCGCTGGAGCCAACTCGCCGTCGGGGTGCTGAGCGTTATCATGTTCTTTGCCGTCTCTCCGGGCGATATCGTGTTGGCCTTTATTCTGTATTTCTTTATTTCCTTTGCCGTTGACCTACATGCTCCGGTTTTCTGGTCGGCTATCGCCGAGTCAGTAGATTACGGAGAAGCCAAGACTGGGCGGCGTGTCTCAGGACTGGCGTTCGGTGGTATTTCATTTTTTCAAAAAGCAGGCATGGGGGCAGCCGGTTTCCTGGTAGGCATCTTGTTAACCTATTTTAACTATGAGCCTAATACTGAACAGAGTGCGTTTACGCTAACCGGTATCGCGTTGATGCTTTCTATCATTCCTGGCGTCTTTCATACGCTGATGGGCAGCTTAATGTTCAAGTACCATATTACTGATCGCTATTATGAAAAAATGAAAGCAAACCTTTTAGAGGGCTCCCCGCTACCTGAAACGCCGCCAAAGCAACAACAGCGGCCTATCTACCGCGCAACGAACCTATAACGCGCAACGAACCTATAAGAAGAGAGACCATAATGACGATGAGGCCTTTGATAGAACAACGCGCAGACCCGTTTATTCATAAGCATACCGACGGCTTTTATTACTTCACGGCTTCGGTGCCTGAATATGATCGTTTAGAGTTACGCCGGGCATCAAGCATCGAAGCCCTTGCCGATGCCAGTACCGTCAGCGTATGGCACAAACCAGATACAGGCCCTTTAAGCGAACTGATTTGGGCACCGGAACTGCACTTTCATGCAGGGCGTTGGACTATCTATTTTGCGGCGGCTCCCAGCCGAGAGATTAAAGACGGTTTATTCCAGCACCGCATGTACGCAATTAGCACTGACGCGGAAAACCCTCTGACCGGCACATGGAGCGCGCCCATTCAGGTCGAGACGGGCATCGATAGCTTCTGCCTCGACGCAACAACGTTCTCTCATCGCGACAAACTCTATTACCTATGGGCGCAGAAGTCGCCCGACATCCCCGGCAATTCCAATCTCTATATTGCGCCTATGGAAACACCCGACACGCTTGCAGGGCCGCCGGTTCGTTTGAGTATTCCTGAGTTCGAGTGGGAGACGCGTGGCTTCAGTGTCAACGAGGGGCCTGCGGTTCTGTGCCGACATGGCCGAGTGTTTCTGACCTACTCGGCAAGCGCTACCGATGAAAACTACTGCATGGGCTTGTTGTGGGCCAATGCCGATGACGACTTGCTTGATCCTTCCAGCTGGACGAAGCTGCCAAACCCCGTTTTTCAGAGCGACTCGCCCAATAAGCTCTTCGGGCCAGGGCACAATAGTTTTACCGTTTCTGAAGACGGCCAAACGGATCTACTGGTGTATCACGCGCGCACGTATACCGAGATTGAGGGCGACCCCCTGTGGGATCCGAACCGACATACGTACGTCAAACGCATCCAATGGGACGCAGAAGGATTCCCTCTTTTCGGAAAACCCTCATCACCTGATTAATGGTTTATTTTTCTGCGAATGCTTTAACGTTCCGCGTTAACCCGCCACCAACGACTCCATATGCCCTTTCGTTTGGCTTGAGTCGTTGATGCCACCTCTCTATAGCGTGAACGGCCATCACTCGATAAACGCATCCGTTACGTCACGATGACCGTACAAGAAAGCGTCGGCTACTTGGCGCAGTGGCGCGACATCTACTTCGCTGCGCCCCGCTGCGATAAGCTCGGCGAAGTAAGTATAAAGACCTTCATACTCCTTCTCTTCAGCGTCGACTATCTGCTGACCTTCAATCGTTAGGCGGCAACCACCGTCGGTCAGGCTTACGCGCCCGCCATCAGTATCAATGTGAATATCCCAGGTTTGCGGGCCGGTCTGACGAAAATCAAACACCGCTTCAATAGCCGTATCCAGGTGGTCCGTAAAAGAGAGCTCAGCGGCAATCGGTGTCTGGCAATTTTCTGGCACCTGCAACCGCGCCTGACGCAGGAAAAACGGTTGCGGCAGGATGGCCGTGGCAATGGAAAGCGCGTTAATACCCGGGTCGAATACGCCCATTCCACCGGGTTGCCAGATCCACGCTTGGCCTGGATGCCATACCCTTACGTCCTCTTTCCACTCAATATCAACTCGCCGAATACTGCGCTCTGCTAGCCACTGTTTGGCATGGGCAACGCCCGGTGCAAAACGTGAATGCCAGGCAGCAAACAGGCTAACCCCTTGCTGGTCAGCCACTGCGATCAAGTCCTCTACTTCACTTAACGTGGCCCCTGGCGGCTTTTCCAGCAGCACATGCTTGCCACGCATTAACGCAAGGCGCGCTTGAGAGTAGCGCAGGTGAGTAGGCGTGCAAATGGCCACGGCGGTTATCTCGGGGTGAGCATCCAGCATGGCCTCTAGCGAGGCATAGCCAGGAGTGCCCGGCAGTACTGCGTTAGGGTCAGCTGTGGCGACAAACTGGCAGCTAGTGACCGCTGCCATTGCAGGAATATGCTGATCGCGGGCAATTTTACCCACCCCGACCAGGCCAATCATTACGTGAGACATACGTTTGCCTTGTTAGCAAAAGTGGGATCAATGTAAGGTTCAGCGGCGCTCGATGTTAAGTTCCAAAGAGCTGGGTCCCAAAGAGCTGGGCTCCAGGGTGCTGGCACTGTTCTCAAGCCCCAGCGCCTTTGCGGTACCCGCCAACACGGCCTGAGCCGCCAAAAACGCCTCCCGAGGGCGGCGCAGGCGAATACTTTCCATTAGCTGGCGATGCTGCTCCAAACTCTCATCAGGGTCCGGGGCGCTCTCATTGGACATCGATACCAACATATAAATGGAAGGGCGCAAGATATGGGAAAGCTGTGCCCAAACGATGTTGTGAGTCGCCTTGAAGATCGCTTCATGAAAAGCAACATCGCATTCACTATGCAGACGCCGCTCTTCAAGACAGGTGGCATGACGCAGGTTCTGGCCCAACCCTTCAAATGCTTCTTCGATAGCCACCAAATCGTGCGCCGTGGCACGCTTGGCAGCGGTCATCGCCACATAAGGTTCCACATCCAAACGAAAAGCCAGTATTTCACGCTGGATATCAGGGTTTGGCGCAGCATACCGCGTTAACCAATGGGTCACCTGGGGATCAAGGATATGCCACTCAGAATACTCACGAACCTTGGAGCCATGCCCTGAAATACGCTCAATAATACCCGCATCCACCAACTGACGAAGATCGCTACGTACCGCCGAGCGATTAATAGCAAAGCGTTCACACAGATCCAGCTCCCGAGGCACAAAATCGCCGGGCTGATAATGCCCTGCGAAGATAGCTTCGGCGAGATGTTCGGCAATACTGGGCCGAGCAACAGGCTTACTGAGAGATGACGTCACTATGATTCAACCCTATTACAATTCTTCTCAATCATAACGTAATCAACCTCTCCAAGCATGGGCGTAATACAAGCGGATGGTACTGATGATTTCCCCTTGATTAATGCTCATGACAACATCGTGATATTGGCAACTCCCTTTAAATCCAGGGAGCCGCTATGACGTTACGCTTTCTTTGTGATAACGTCGACACATACAAAAGTATATGTTGAACATACTGGCAATAAGCTCAACAGTTCGTCTACGATGAATAGCACTTTCCAAATAATGGCGTCAGCCACCTCTAACAAGCAGCGCTAGCACTCTCCCGGATAGCCCGCTTGGGGTGACATGACACCGCCTCATGCCATTCAAGACACCATTGGGTTGCCTGCTGTTTGCCATGCAAATGAGCAAGCGCTTGATGTATTAACAAGGACATGTCGCTATGCGGTTGATTCAGTACACCGAACAAGAAACACTAAAAGTCGCATTGGTAGAGAGCGCTGAGAAAGTTCGCCCCATCGCCATAGAGGGCGGCACTTACGCGCTAGCCAAAGCCGCTATTGCCGCTGGGGAGTCGCTTGAACAAGCCATTAAATCACGGCTTGGCGACTCGCTGGTTGATTACCAAACGTTAATCGACGAGCAGCGCCTGCTGCCGCCGCTCACGCATCCCGACCCCGCCCACTGCCTAGTGACCGGCACCGGCCTCACCCACTTGGGCAGCGCCGATACCCGGTCCGCCATGCATGCAAAAACTCAAGTGGCCGAGGAGGAACTGACCGACTCCATGCGCATGTTCAAACTCGGCGTTGAAGGCGGAAAGCCTTCCGATAACGCCGAAGGGTCGCAGCCGGAATGGTTCTATAAAGGCGATGGCGACTGCATCGTCGCGCCGGAAGCAGACATGCCTTCTCCCGCGTTTGCTCAGGATGCTGGTGAAGAACCAGAGCTTGCGGGGCTCTATATTGTTGCTGACGATGGCACTCCGTGGCGGATTGGCTACGCTGTGGGTAACGAATTTTCCGACCATGTTACCGAGCGTTTTAACTACCTGTGGCTGGCGCACTCTAAACTGCGCGCCTGTAGCGTTGGGCCAGAGCTGTTGATCGGAGAGTTGCCTGCCCACCTTGAAGGCACCAGCCGCATTGTGCGCGATGGTCAAACATTGTGGGAAAAGCCATTTTTAACCGGTGAGTCCAATATGGCCCACAGCCTCGCCAATCTTGAGCACCACCACTTCAAATACGCAGGCTTTCGCCGCCCGGGCGATGTCCACGTCCACTTCTTCGGCACGGCTACTCTTAGCTTTGCTGATCAGATTCAAACCCGCGATGGTGATCGTTTCGAGATCACGCTTAACGATTTTGGCCGCTCACTACGCAACACGCTACGCATGCCAACGAATCACAAGCACGAAACAACCATCGTCAACGCGCTTTAACAGGAGGCTACATGACACTGCAAGGTACACTGCTTATCGGTCAACAGGCCGTCACCGGTACTCAAGCCGATATTGTTGCCGTTAACCCGGCCACCGGCGAGACACTGGAGCCGCGCTATCCCGGTGGTAGCCGCGCCGAGGTTGAAAAAGCCTGCCAGCTTGCCGAAGCGGCGTTTGATCAATACCGCGAAACCTCACTTGAAGCGCGCGCTCACTTCCTGGAAACCATTGCCGAAGAAATTGAGGCCATTGGTGCTGACTTGACCCAGCGCGGCGTGGCCGAAACTGGCCTGCCTGAAGCGCGCCTTGAAGGCGAGCGGGGTCGGACCTGCGGCCAGCTACGGCTGTTCGCTTCGGTAGTGCGCGCAGGCGAATGGCTGGATTTACGCTACGACCCGGCCCAGCCTGAGCGTAAGCCCATGCCGCGTGCCGACTTACGCCAGCGCCATATTCCGCTTGGCCCCGTGGCCGTGTTCGGCGCCAGCAACTTCCCGTTGGCCTTCAGCGTAGCAGGGGGCGATACCGCCTCAGCGCTGGCGGCAGGCTGCCCTGTGGTCGTGAAAGGCCATTCAGCCCACCCCGGCACTTCTGAGCTGGTAGGCCGCGCTATTCAACGCGCCGCGGCCAGGTGCAACATGCCGGAAGGGGTGTTTTCGCTACTGTTCGGCTCAGGTCGCGATATTGGCCAGGCGCTGGTCTCAGACCCGCGTATTAAAGCGGTTGGTTTTACCGGCTCACGCAGCGGCGGCATGGCCTTGATGGCGACTGCCCAGGCGCGTCCCGAGCCGATTCCCGTTTATGCCGAGATGAGCAGCATCAACCCGGTATTCCTGTTCCCCGAGGCGCTGAAAGCACGCGGCAACAAGATTGCCGAAGGCTTTGTCGCCTCGCTGAACATGGGTGCCGGCCAGTTCTGCACCAACCCTGGCCTGGTCATTGGCCTCAAAGGCGCTGACCTGGATGCGTTTATCTCTACCGCTGGGGAAGCCGTTAAAGCCAGCGGCGCCCAAACGATGCTGACGCCCGGCATCCATGAGGCGTATCAAAGCGGTGTCTCCGCCCTTTCGGGCCAGCCAAGCGTCAAGGAAGTGGCCCGTGGTCAGTCAGGTAGCGGCCCGCATAGCTGCCAACCGGGGCTATTTGTGGCCAGCGCTCAGGATTTCCTTAACGATGACGCGCTTCAGGGCGAAATTTTCGGCGCTGCATCGCTGGTCATTGAGTGCGCTGACGTGCAGGAGATGCAGCGTGTTGCCGACCAGCTCGAAGGTCAGTTGACGATTACCCTGCAAATGGACGATGGCGACCTGGAGGCCGCAAAATCACTTCTGCCCACGCTTGAGCAGCGCGCCGGCCGACTCTTGGCCAATGGCTGGCCGACCGGGGTCGAAGTGGGTCACGCGATGGTGCATGGAGGACCGTTCCCGGCAACGTCCGACAGCCGCACCACGTCCGTCGGCAGCGCCGCGATTTATCGCTTCCTGCGCCCCGTTTGCTATCAGGACCTGCCTGCTGGCTTACTGCCAGAAGCATTGCGCGACGATAATCCTTTTAAGGTTTCGCGACTGGTGGATGGTAAGCGGGAAGGCTAACAGCCTGCCTGTTCATACTATTGCCTCGCTGGTTAAACCAGCGAGGCAATTTTTATATCAATAGCCCATCACGCTAGGCAGCCAAGTGGCCAACCCCGGCACAGCAATCAACAGTAGAATGGCCGCCATAATCGGCAGCAAAAACGGCAGTACTGCCTTAACCACCTGGCCGTAACGCAGCCGGGTAATACCCACCATCATGAACAGCACCGTGCCGAACGGCGGCGTAATGACCCCCACCGAGAGGGTAATCACCATCACGATACCGAAATGTATCGGGTCCAAGCCTGCACTCAACGCGGCAGGTACCACAATGGGGGTAAAGATCAGGATGCTTTCGATCACCGACATAAAGCAGCCGATCAGCAAAAAGAACAGCGCAAAGCAGATCAGCAGCGCAATAGTGGGCATATCGATACTGGCCACTTGACCAGCCAGCGCTTGGGGAATACCCATACGCACCAGAATCCAGCCATAAAAGCTTGATACCGCAATGATCAGCAGAATGACCGCGCTGAACATCAGCGTACGCCGAAACGCGTCGTACAGGCTTTTCAAACTCAAGTCGCGATAGATCACCCCACCCAGTATCACCGCATACAGCGAGGCAATCGCGCCGGCTTCAGTTGGTGTGAAGAAGCCGCCCCAAATACCGCCAACGATGATTGCAGGCATCATCAAGGGTAAAATAGCCCGCTTACCGGTTCGTACGACTTCAGCTGCATCAAACGGTACGGGAGCAGGCATCACGACTTTTCCCGTGGCGCCGAGTAAAACGGTCATCCCCATAAGCAGCAGCGCCATTAAAATACCCGGCACCAACCCCGCCATAAAGAGTCCGCCGATACTTACATTGGCGAGCCAGCCGTAAACCACCAGCGCAATACTCGGCGGTAGAATCGGGCCAACCACGCTCGAAGCCGCGGTAATTCCGGTCGTATAGTCCAAGGCATAGCCGCGCTCTTTCATCGCCTTGATTTCGATACTGCCAAGCCCCGCGGCATCGGCCACCGCCGTGCCGGACATGGTGGCAAAGATAGAACTCGCCACTACGTTGGCGTGGCCTAGCCCACCTTTGGTAAAGCCCACCAAAGCCGTCGCAAAATCAAATATTCGGGTGGTGGTCGAGCCCAGGTTCATGATGTTGGCCGCCAGGATAAACAACGGAATCGCCATCAAGGTGAAATTATTAAGCGTTTGCACCATGCGCAGCGAAAGCAGCTCAACCGGCAAACCGCCAGCTCCGGTTACCGCCAGGGCAATAAACGAGGTAACCCCAATCGACACCACCACGGGCAGGCCGATCATCATTAACAGCAGCAACCCGCCGACGAATATCGCAAGTTCCATCATGGCGTTATCTCCTCGTGCGCGGGCTTATTCAACCACGTGACGGGGCCGCGTAAGGTTTGCCAAGTGGCGATCAGCGCCATGGCAACAAAACTGAATAACAAGCCGTAATAGAGATAGGAGAAGCTGATACTCAACGAGACTGTTTTGTTGTTGGCGCTCATATCGGACATGATCCAGGCGCCCCAGCTCGCCAGTACAAAAAAACCGACGGAGATAATGGCCGTCAGCCGATACTGCATTTGATGGCCCAGCGCACCCAGCCGGTGGCTAAACAGGTCCACGACCAGATGGTCACTACGTACCCAAGCGGAGATCGAGCCGAAACCAATGGCGTAAATAGCCAGCAGCGAGACGACTTCCTCGCTCCAGGGCATGCCCCAGTTGAGCAGGTCGCGGGCAACCACGGCGGCCACGACCAAGCCTAAAATACCAACCAATAACGCGACACCCAAGGCATCGCATAGGCGAGTGACATAGCGCAGGACATAAAAAGCCAAACGATCGGCTCCGTTTGCGGGTGGCAGTGCTCCATCCACAAGATAACTCCTTACCTAAGACGGTGGCGGCATCATCATGCCGCCACCTAATGATGATCAGTCGCTTACTTGGCTCGCGCTGATTGCGTCGTCGCGTACACCGTCGGCCATTTCTGACAGCACACGATCAATGGCGGGCATGGCCGCTTCACGAAAGGCTTCAGTATCCGGCTGGACGACCGTCATACCCTCTTCTTGAAGGGCATCCAGGTAGTAATCATCCAGTTCGAGCTCCTGCTCGGTGCCGTAGGCACGAGCGACATCAACCGCCTCAGAAATCAGCGCCTGATCCTCTTCCTCCAAACCGTCCCACCAACGCGCGCTGGCAACCCAGCTCCAGGGGAACTGCACGTGGCTGGTGGTAATGAGGTAGTCCTGCACTTCCCACAGGCGCCGCGTGTAGGGCGAAGAGAGGGAGTTTTCATGGCCATCAACCTGGCGGGTCTGCATGGCGAGATAGATTTCCGGCGCAGGCACGTTCACCACCTGCGCGCCCAGTTCTTCCCAAACTTCTAGCCAGATCGGCAGTGACGGCAGACGTAGCCGAAAGCCCTGCAAATCTTCTGGTGTATGAATCTCTTTATTGGCAGTCATATGGCGCGGGCCACGGTGCTGAACCCCCAGAAACTTGAGGCCGCCCTGCTGTTCTGCCTGCTCAATCAGCGTCTGGCCCGATGGGCTATCGATATAGCTATCCACCTCGTCCCAGGTCGTGAACAGGAAGGGCACGGTAATGGCGTCGTACTCCGGCGCATATTGCTGGCGCCAGTTGCCACCGGTGAGTGAAAGCTGGGTCTGGCCCAGGTTGAGCAGCTCCAGTACGGAATCTTCACCGCCCAGGGAACCCGCGAGAAAAGGCCGCACGTTGAAACGCCCCGGCGCCTGCTCTTCCAGGTACTCCACAAAGCGTTCAACCGCAGCACTTTCAGAGCCGCCTTCACTCATGGTGTTGTTAACTTGAATTTCAATCGGGTTGGCCAGCGCGAAGGGAGCAACCGCTAAAATGCCTACTGCAGTGAGCGTGGCAAGTAGTGATTTTTGCATGAGATGTACTCTCTCAATTTGTCGTTATAGGCAGAATGGTGCGATGTTGTTCTATCGATCTTGAAACAAGCCGCCGATACGCTCAAATCGACGTTCGAGAAGGCTGACTTCGCAAAATACGATGGCTGGAGACTCCATGACAGTGGGCGTTTGAGGGCTCTCGTAAAACAGCATACGACTAAAGATGGAGAAGCACCGGCAGTCGTTAGCCAGGTTTGTTCAGGGCTAGCCGATAAGGGAGGGCTCAGAATGTTAATGAGCTTTCTCCAAACGCGAACCCGAAAGGGGACGCGTAGCCTTTAAGAAGACGTCGTTTCAGCCTTAACCAGATGATCCACTAAATGACGGGCAGTGGCCGGTAGGGTGGCGTAGCGGCGCATACCGATCACCAGCTCGCGCTGCGCCCAGGGGTCGCTAAGCGGAATACTGTTCAACTCCAGATCGCCCAATTCACGATAGATGGTCTTTTCAGGCAGTATGCCCACGCCCATCCCGTGATGAATCATGCGGCAAATGGCATCGAAGCTACGCACCTGAATGCGCATCCGTAACGCCTTGTCAGCAATATTGGCTTGTTCATGCAGTAGTGCTTGCAGCGAGGCATCCTGCTGGAGGCCGATAAAATCGAAGTCGAGCGCCTCATTGAAGGCAATACTTTCACGCGCCGCGAGCGAGTGATTGCCAGGCGTTACCAATACCAGCCGGTCATTCCGGTATGAAAGCTGTTGAAGGTCAGGTGCCGCGACATGCCCCGCGAAGATGCCGATATCGGTCAATCCATCGCGCACGGCGGCCACAATTTCGCTACTCACCCGCTCCTGCAGGTCGATTTTAATATCGGGGTAGTGGCAAGAGAAAGTGCTGAGATCCTGGGGAAGAAACGCAATAATGGCCGAGGTGTTGGAGTGGATGCGCACATGGCCGCGCACCCCTTCGCCATATTCACTTAGCTCTGCTTCCAGGCGCTCGATATTATCCATGATGCGCCGGGCGTGGTGCAGAAACGCCTGGCCTGCGGGGGTTAGCTCAACGCCTCTGGGGCGGCGATACAGCAGCGTGGTCCCTACCAGCGCCTCAAGGTCGCTAATCCGCTTACTCACCGCAGCAAGCGCTAAATGCTCACGCTCGGCCGCTGCCGTCAGGCGTCCTTCATCTGCCACAGAAATAAACAGCTTGAGGGTGACAAAGTCGAAGCGGCGCATGATCACATCTCTTAACCAACAGTCTGCTTATGCTAACGCATACCTTCGCCAGCCACGAACCCTTTGTTACCCATTGCCTAATTGTCGACCCAAAACGGCTGCCCCATGCTGGCGCTCACTACGAATAACGACAAGTAGAGGAGAGCCTTAATGAATGCTCCTGAAGCGCGCAAGCTTCCCTTGCAGGACCTAAAAGTGCTTGAGCTAGGCCAGCTGATTGCCGGCCCCTTCGCCACCAAACTGCTGGGTGAATTTGGCGCTGACGTGATCAAGATTGAGCCGCCCGGCACCGGCGACCCACTTCGCAAATGGCGAATGATTGAAGACGGCACCTCGCTCTGGTGGCACGTGCAAACCCGCAACAAGCGCTCAGTGGCGCTGGACTTACGCAGCGAAGAGGGCCAGGCCTTGGTGCGCCAACTTACTGCCGAGGCAGACGTTGTCGTGGAGAATTTTCGCCCCGGCACGCTGGAGAGCTGGGGGCTGGGTTGGGAAGCGTTATCAGCCCTCAACCCACGGCTGATCATGGTGCATATCTCAGGTTACGGGCAGACCGGCCCCTACCGCGACAAGCCCGGCTTTGGCGTAATTGGCGAAGCAATGGGCGGGCTGCGCTACCTTACCGGCCAGCCGGACGAACCCTCCGTGCGGGTGGGCGTGAGCATCGGCGACTCGCTTTCCGCCCTTTACGCGGTGATCGGCACCTTGCTGGCCCTTCAAGAGCGAAACCGCAGCGGCCTTGGCCAGGAAATTGATGTCGCTCTGTATGAATCAGTATTTGCCATGATGGAAAGCCTGCTGCCGGAATTTGATGCCAGCGGCCAGGTCCGCGAGCCCAGCGGCAGCGCCCTTCCCGGCATTACGCCTTCAAACGCCTACCGCTGCCTGAACGGCGACTACGTGCTTATCGCTGGCAATGGCGACAGCATCTTTAAACGCTTGATGGGCGTGATTGGCCGCGAGGATTTAGGAAGCGACCCAGCACTTGCCCATAACGATGGGCGCAGCCAGCAAGCCACCATGATTGATGCAGCCATTGAAGCCTGGACGCTAGAACGCCCGCGGGACGCCATTCTACAGGCCCTGGATGATGCCCGGGTGCCCGCCGGCTACCCCTACACCGCTGAAGATATCGCCTTTGATCCCCACTACCTGGCGCGGGAGATGATCCAAACCTTTACCCGCCCCAACGGCCAGCCGCTCAAAGTGCCCGGCGTACTGCCCAAGCTAAGCGCCACGCCCGGGCGCCTGGGCAATGGCGGCCCGAACCTTGGTCAACACACCGACGACGTACTGGACGAGCTGGGTATCGATCAAGAAACCCGCACCAAACTGCGCCAGGCAGGCATCATTTAAGGAGTTTGTTATGAGCCAGTTATCACCCTGCCCTTTGAGAATCGAGATCAACGAAGTCGCCCCCCGTGACGGCCTACAAATTGAAGCGCGTTTTGTGCCTACAGAAGAAAAAATCCGCTGGATTGACGCCCTCTCCACCACGGGCCTCAAGCGCATCGAGGCGACATCATTTACCTCCCCTAAAGCGATTCCCAACCTGCGCGATGCCGCCGACGTTGTTACCAGCCTTCAGCGCCGGGCAGGCGTAGATATCACCGTGCTGGTGCCCAACGTAAAAGGTGCCGAACGCGCGCTTGCCTGCAACGTCGATGAGATCAATCTGGTAATGTCGGCAAGCGACAGCCACGGCCTGGCCAACCTGCGCATGACGCCCGAGCAATCCCTTGAACAATTTTCGGCTATCCTGGACGTGACACAGGGCAGCGGTGTGTTTATCAACGCCTCACTCTCCACCACCTTTGGTTGCCCCTTTGAAGGCGAAGTGCCCGAAGCTCGGGTGCTGGAACTGGTTGAAAAGCTGATAGCGCTGGGCATCCAAGGGGTAACGCTGTGCGACACCACCGGCATGGCCAACCCGGCCCAGGTCAAACGCCTGTGTGAAGCGGTACTTGAGCGCTGGCCTGAAACGCCGTTTACCCTGCATGTTCACAACACCCGCGGCATGGGCCTGGCCAATGCCCTGGCAGCCTGGCAGGCAGGCATTACCCGCTTCGACTCAGCACTTGGCGGGCTGGGCGGCTGCCCCTTTGCCCCCGGCGCCACCGGCAACGTATGCACCGAGGATCTAGTACATATGTTTGAAGCCATGGGCGTGGACACCGGCGTTGACCTGGACGTCCTGCTTAACGTCGCCGCTACTCTCCCCGAGCTTATCGGCCATGAGGTACCGGGGCAGGTGGTGAAAGCGGGTAAATCGACGCGGCGTTATGCGATGCCAGCATCCGCTATTCAACAATGAACGGCACTAGTCTCAGGCTACATTGAGGCCTTTAACCAAAAGAGCTATATAACTATTACCTGACACAACTTCGCCATACAAACGTCACACAACAGCAACATTTTCACCGCAAGCTGGCCAACAATAAATAACAGCTGGCGGTGAAGACATGAGCCTGTGTGTATGAGCCAATCGCGTATCCGCCTGGAGCGCGTTACTAAACGCTGGGGCGCGACGGCTGCGGTCGATGAAATTTCTTTTGAAGTAACGCCCGGCCAGTTTGTCATTCTGCTGGGCCCTTCAGGTTGTGGGAAGTCGACCACGCTGCGCATGATTGCAGGCCTGGAAGAGGCAAGCGACGGTCAGATCCATATTGGTGAGCGTGATGTTACGCGCCTGCCGCCGGGCGACCGTGGCTTAAGCATGGTATTTCAATCCTATGCGCTGTTCCCGCATCTAAGCGTTGCCGACAATATCGTGTTTGGCCTGCGCAGCCGCAAAGTGCCTAAAGCTGAACAGCGCGAGCGGTTGGCTAAGGTGGCCGAGCTTGTCGACCTTACCGATTACCTGAACCGTAAACCTGCCCAACTCTCTGGTGGCCAGCGCCAGCGGGTGGCGCTGGCCCGCTCGATTATCTCGGAACACCCGATCTGTTTGATGGATGAGCCACTCTCCAATCTGGATGCGCGGCTGCGCAGCGATATGCGCCGGGAAATCAAGGCGCTACAAAGCCGCCTGAATATGACGGTGATTTACGTGACCCACGATCAGGTCGAGGCCATGAGCATGGGGGACCGCGTGATTCTGATGCAGCACGGCCGCATCGTTCAGGACGGGTCGCCTGACGCGCTTTATAACCAGCCTGCCAGCGCCTTTGCCGCTAGCTTTATAGGGAGTCCTGCCATGAACTTGCTGCCACTTATTAAAGGCGACCAAGGCGCTGTTATCGACGGCGAGCCAACCACCACGGTCGCACCGCTGGAAGCCGTTGGCGGTCAGCTAGGTATTCGCCCGGAGGATATTGAGCTGCGCCCGGCGTCGGAGCCAGGCGTGCTGGCCACCGTACTTAGCGAGGAGTATTTAGGCGCCGACACGATTGTCCATGTGGCAGTGGGCGGACACAGCCTGCGCGTGCGCATCAATGGCAAACCCGCACTGACTAACGGCACGTGTCGGCTCTATTGGGCGCCAGAAAACGCCCACTTGTTTGCAAATAACGGGTTACGTCTGGATAGCGTTTTGCCAAGTGCGTTACCAGGCTCGCCTCGCGTTGTTTCTCGTCCACCGGCGGTGGGCTCTTTCCAACACTGATATTCGTGGAGTCTTTTTATGCGTTTGCGTATCCCCTTCGCTACCACCGCGCTTGTGGCTGGCATGTTAAGCGCCACCCAGGTCAACGCGAATACCGTTGACCTGACCATGTACTACCCGGTTTCAGTGGGCGGCGCGCTGACCAATGTCATTGACGACTTAGTGGCCGAGTTTGAGAGTGAGCATCCCGACATTTCGGTAGAAGCCATCTACGCCGGCAACTACGACGACACCCGCGTGCGCACCATGTCGGCAATTGAATCAGGCGATACACCGCAGCTATCGGTGATGTTCTCGATTGATCTTTACGAACTGGTTGAGCAGGACGCCATCGTGGCGTTCGATGATCTGGTCGAAACCGATGAAGAGCGCGACTGGCTTGACGGCTTCTACCCCGGTTTGATGGAAAACGGCCAGTTGGATGGCGACACCTACGGCATTCCTTTCCAGCGCTCCACCATTGTGCTGTTTTGGAACAAGGACGCTTTTGAAGCGGCCGGTTTAGACCCTGAAATCCCGCCAGAAAACTGGCAGGAAATGGCCGAGATGGCGGCAACGGTTCGCGAAGCCTCCAACGGGGAGCAGTGGGGCGTGATGGTGCCGTCTACCGGCTACCCGTACTGGATGTTCCAGGCGTTCGCGTTTCAGAACGGCCACCGCTTGATGAGCGAAGACGGCACCGAGGTCTATTTTGATGCCCCCGCCGCCGTTGAAGCGCTTGAGTACTGGGTGTCGCTAGCAACCGAACATGACGCCATGCCAGATGGCACCATCGAATGGGGCACGCTGCGCCAGAACTTCCTTGAGCAATCTACCGCCATGATGTGGCATACCACCGGCAATCTAACCGCCGTGCGCAATGAAGCCGATTTTGATTTTGGCGTCGCCATGCTGCCCATGAACACCCAGCGCGGCAGCCCCACCGGCGGCGGCAACTTCTACGTCTTTAAAGATGCCTCTGAAGAGGAGCAGCGCGCTGCGATGACGTTTATCCGCTGGATGACCGCACCCGAGCGCGCCGCCGACTGGTCGATTGAAACAGGCTACATGGGCGTTAGCCCCGCCGCTTACGAGACTGACGCGCTGCGCGAATACGTGGAGAGCTTCCCGCCCGCCGCTGTTGCCCGCGACCAGCTGGAATATGGTACTGCCGAGCTTTCCACCTATCAGGGTGGCCGCATTCGTCGCACGCTGGATAACGCCGTTCAGGCAGCGTTAACCGGCCAGATGGAACCGGAAGCCGCGCTTAACCAGGCCCAGCAGGAAGCGGACGCCATACTGCGGCGTTACGCACGTTAAGCCCTTTCTTACCCATTCGCCGGGGTTCGCCCCGGCGTTTCCTATAAGTAGCCGTTCCCCATGGCATTAACCGCCCACCACAAAATGCAGATGTATGGCGCGCTGCTGTTACTGCCCGCTGCCGTGCTGTTAGCCACTTTTGCGTACCTACCCACGATTACGACCGTGATTCAAAGCCTGTTTCTGCCCGGCTTTCGCGGTGCCCCGCCGGAATTTGTCGGGCTTGAGAATTATCATTTTTTGTTCGATGACGCCAAGTTCTGGAAGGTGGCGCGCAATAACTTGATCTACGCGTTGGGCACAATCCCCGCCTCCATCGCCTTGGCGCTCGGCATGGCACTATTCGTTAACGGCAAACTGCCGGGGCGCGGCCTTGTGCGCATGGCCTACTTCACACCAACTATTTTGCCCATGATTGCCGCAGCCAATATCTGGATGTTTTTCTATGCCCCGCAAATTGGCCTGTTTAACAAGCTGCTCGGGGCGCTGGGGTTTTCCGGGGTGAATTGGCTGGGCGACCCAAGTGTCGCGCTGGGCTCGGTGATGGTGATGTCGGTCTGGAAAGAAGCCGGCTTTTTTATGATTTTTTATCTCGCGGCGCTTCAAGGCATTCCGCCCGAGCTAAAAGAAGCCTCCGATCTTGAAGGCACCAGCCGCTGGAGCTTCTTCTGGCGAGTGACGTTTCCGCTCTTGATGCCCACCACGCTGTTTGTGCTGATCAACGCATTAATCAATGCGGTACGCGTGGTTGATCACCTGTTTATTCTGACCAAGGGCGGCCCCAATAACGCGACCAACCTGTTGCTGTATTACGTCTACGAAAATGCCTTCTCGTTTTTTGATCGCACCACGGCGGCCACCATCACAGTGGTGATTCTGCTGGTACTCGCGGTGGTTGCCACGCTGAAGTTCACGATCCTGGACCGCAGGACGCACTACCAATGAGTTCAACGACAATACACTCAAGCGCCAAAAAACCTACGCCTCGATCTCGCCAACTATCACTTCCATCGCTTGAAACTCTGGCGGCGTGGCTATTGGCGGTGATTTGGATTTTTCCGCTGCTGTACGCTTTTTGGGCGGCCTTCCACCCCAGCGAATTTATGGTGCGCTTTGATCTATTCGCCCCCCTGACGCTGGATAATTTCGTTAACGCCTGGGCCCAAGCGCCCTTCGCCCGCTATTACTTCAACACCTTTGCCCTGGTTACCGGCGTGGTATTGGGCCAATTTGTGGTGTGTACGCTGGCAGCCTTTGCCTTTGCACGGTTTCCCATTCCGGGTAAAAACCTGCTGTTTATGCTGGTGCTGATTCAGCTGTTTGTCTTTCCCGAAGTGCTGATCGTGGAGAACTACCGTATCGCCAGCGAGTTGGGATTAATCAATACCATCACCGGTATTGGCCTGCCTTATGTGGCCAGCGCCTTTGGTATTTTCCTGCTGCGCCAAACGTTCAAGACCATTCCGCGCGAGCTTGAAGATGCCGCGCGCATAGAAGGTTGCAGTTGGCTGGAAATTCTCTGGAAGGTCTACGTACCGTTGGCCAAGCCTACCTACCTAGCCTATGGACTGGTTTCCATTAGCCATCACTGGAACAACTTTTTATGGCCGCTGGTGGTCACCAATTCGGTGGAAAGCCGCACGTTAACCGTTGGCTTGGGCGTATTTTCCGCCCCGGAAACGGGGGTTAACTGGGCAACGGTCAGCGCGGCCACGCTACTCAGTATCGCGCCGCTGTTAGTGGCGTTTCTGCTTTTTCAGCGCCAGTTTGTGCAGTCTTTCCTACGGGCTGGCATCCGTTAGGCTTAGTACGAAAACCCTAATCAACGGGCAAGCGGCTTTTCGTGCGACAATCCCCGCTCGGCAAAAAGGAGAGCGAGGATGCACGGCGAACCCAACCCGGCGGCCCTCACGGTGCTGCAGGAAGTCTTTGGCTACGACAGCTTTCGCGGCCCACAGCAGGCGATTATTGATCATGTGGTTGCCGGTGGCGATGCGCTGGTCCTGATGCCCACCGGCGGCGGTAAATCGCTGTGCTACCAGATCCCCGCGTTGTTACGCGAAGGCACCGCCGTCGTGGTTTCCCCGCTGATCGCACTGATGCAGGATCAGGTGGCAGCACTCGTACAGAACGGCGTACGCGCTGCGTATCTCAACTCCAGCCTTGATTACCATGAGGCGGTCGAGGTGGAGAATCGCCTGCGTTCAGGCGAGCTGGACCTTTTATACGTCGCCCCCGAGCGGCTTGCCATGCCGCGTATGCAGGCGCTTCTTGAGCAGGCCCGGATTGCCCTGTTTGCGATTGACGAGGCCCACTGCGTTTCCCAGTGGGGCCATGACTTCCGCCCTGAGTATCGCCAGCTCTCTCAGCTTCATCAGCGCTTTCCCCAAGTGCCGCGAATCGCGCTCACCGCCACCGCCGATGTGCCCACGCGAGGCGATATCATTGAGCACCTGCAACTGGGCGAGGCAGCGCTTTATAACAGCGGCTTTGACCGCCCCAACATCCGCTACCATATCGCTGAAAATCAGGGCAACGCCCGTGAACAGTTGCTGCGCTTTATCCGCGACAACCACGCAGGCGAAGCCGGGATTGTGTACTGCCTATCTCGGCGCAAGGTAGATGACACCGCCGCCTGGCTTGAGCGCCAGGGGCTAACCGCGCTGCCCTATCACGCTGGACTTCCCGCCGAGCAGCGCCAGCATCACCAGACGCGTTTTCTGCGCGAAGATGGTGTGGTGGTAGTGGCCACCATCGCCTTTGGTATGGGCATCGACAAGCCGGACGTGCGCTTTGTCGCCCACCTCAACCTGCCCAAGAGCATTGAAGCTTACTATCAGGAAACCGGCCGCGCCGGGCGTGATGGTCTCCACGCCGATGCGTGGATGGCTTACGGCTTGCAGGATGTGATTACGCTGCGTCAGATGCAGCAGAACTCCAGCGCAGATGATCACCAGAAGCGTATCGAGCAGCAAAAGCTCGATGCCATGCTGGGGCTTTGCGAGATCATCAGTTGCCGCCGCCAGGCGCTTTTGCACTACTTCGGCGATCATTTGGATGCGCCCTGCGGTAACTGCGACAACTGCCTGACGCCGCCTGAGACCTGGGACGCCACGGTGGCCGCGCAAAAAGCGTTGTCGTGTGTCTACCGCACCGAGCAGCGCTTCGGCGTCACCTACTTGGTGGATGTGTTGCTGGGCAAAAACAACGAGCGCATCACCCGCTTTGGTCATGACAAGATCAGCACCTTTGGCATCGGCAAGGATCTCTCGGCCAACGAATGGAAGGCGCTGTTTCGCCAATTGATCGCCAGCGGCTTTCTAAGCGTGGATATGGAAGGTCATGGCGGGATTCACTTAACGGCAAACGCCAAGCCGGTGCTGCGCGGCGAGCAGTCGTTGACCCTGCGCAAGCCCAGCAAAGCCAAGGCCGCCCGACGCGGAAACAAAGGCGCCTCGGCAACGCCGGGTCACGGCGCGCTGTGGGAATCCCTACGCCAGCACCGCAAGGCGCTTGCCGAAGCCCAGGGCGTGCCTGCTTACGTCATCTTCCACGATGCCACGCTTGCCGAAATGGTCGAGCAGAAGCCGCAGAATTTGCAGGCGCTTGGCGATATCTCCGGCATTGGCGCACGCAAGCTTGAGGATTACGGCGAAGGTTTTCTGGCGGTGATTCAAACCCACGGCGATGCCACGCTTTAAGTACAGAGGCCGTTACCGGCAGTGTTCACCACGGGCGATAGCGGCAGCGTCAAACACGCCGGTATCCAGCACCCAGCCGGTCACTAGCGAGGCGGGCGTGACATCAAACGAAGGGTTCCACACCGGCGCATTTTCCGGCGCCCAGACGACATCCCCGAACGCCCCGGTGGCTCCGCGTATTTCTGCGGCGTCGCGCTGTTCGATCGGAATGTCATCGCCAGTGGCGCAAGCTTTGTCTACCGTGGTGTAAGGCGCCACCACGTAGAACGGCACTTGGTGGTAGCTGGCGACCACCGCCAGCATGTAAGTGCCCACTTTATTGGCGAAGTCCCCGTTGGCACAGATGCGGTCGGCACCGACCATCACTTTATCCACTTTACCGGCGGCCATCAGGCTTGCGGCCATGCTGTCCGCAATTAGCTGATACGGAATATCCAGGTCGGCCATTTCCCAAGCGGTCAGCCGCCCACCCTGAAGCAGCGGGCGGGTTTCGTTGACGTAGACATGCAGCGCTACACCACGCTTTTTGGCCACCGCCAGCGCGCCAATCGCCGTGCCGACCCCGGCCGTGGCCAGGGCGCCGGTATTGCAGTGAGTAAGCACTCGCTCGCCGTCTTTCAGCAAGTCCGCGCCGCGCTCGGCCATCTGCAAACACAGCTCGCGGTCCTCTTCAAACAGCGCGGCGGCGCGCTCAGAAAGCGCAGCCGGTCCTTGAGCAAAGCAGGCCTCCATGGCATCCAGGCAATACATCAAATTAACCGCCGTGGGGCGCGTGGCACGTAAGCGGTCACTTACCAACTGCCACTCGCTCTCCTGACCGGGATGTTGCGCCGCATACTGTGCCAACACAAAGGCCGCACTCAGGCCAATCAGCGGCGCGCCGCGAATCGCCAGGCTTTTGACCGCCACCTGCCAATCTTCCGGGCTTGCACAGCGTACCCACGTTTCGGCCTGCGGCAGGCGAGTCTGATCCAGATACTCAAGCGAGTCGGCATACACCCGCAAACTGCGTGACTGAAGATGAGGCATCAGGGGCTCCTTGAGTACTGCGATAAAGAACGTATGGAAAGAACGAATACGGCGCGTGGCTTATCAGCCGCGGAGCATATCATATAGAATGAAGGCCTTTGAAAGCGACGCGATACTGACCCTACGATGATATTACAAGACGAACTGCTAGCAGCGATCTCTTGGGCGGCCCAGCAAGGCTGGACGCCCGCCACGGGCGGTAATTTTTCTGCCCGTGTGCCGCAAGGTTATCTGGTCACCGCCTCGGGCCGTGATAAAACGCGCATTCAAGCCGATGACTTATTGCTTTGCGACCTTGAAGGGCGCGTACTTGAAGGCAGCGGTAAACCCAGTGCAGAAAGTGACCTTCACGCGGCACTTTATCGGATGGATGAACAGATCGGCTGCGTACTGCACACCCACACCGTGGCAAGCACCGTCCTTTCGCGTCGTTTTCCTGAAGGCATTGCGCTAAGCGGCTTTGAAATGCAAAAGGCGCTACAAGGTAATAGCACGCATGACGCCACCATTCACTTGCCGGTGGTACCCAACTCCCAGGATATGAGCGAGCTGGCCGACCACGTACGGGCAGATTGGCCGATGCCCTGGGGCTTTCTGGTCGCGGGCCACGGTATTTATGCCGTCGGCGAGACCATTGCCGAGTGTCGTCGCCATTTGGAAGCCATTGAGTTTTTACTTGCCTGTGTCCTTGAAGAGAGCCGGTGGTCCAAATGATTAATAACCCAGATGTTAATAAGCCAGATATTGATAACACCAGCATTCGCGCCGTGGTCACCGATATCGAAGGCACCACCACCGATATCAGCTTTGTGCATAAGGTGCTGTTCCCCTACGCTCATGATCAGCTCCCCGAATTTGTCTACACTCACTCAGCGCAACCCGATATAGAAGAGCAGATAGCCGCAGTGCGCGATGAGCTCAAGGAGCCGGACGCCTCGCTGGATAAAGTGATCGAAACGCTGCTCTACTGGATCGAAACTGACCAAAAAGTCACGCCGCTCAAGGCACTTCAGGGCATGATGTGGGCCGATGGCTATCAACGTGGCGCCTTTAAAGGGCATCTGTATAGCGATGTCGCCCCGCGTCTTCGTCAGTGGGGAGAAGCCGGGAAGCAGCTTTACGTCTACTCGTCAGGCTCCGTGCAGGCGCAAAAGCTGCTGTTTGGCTACAGCACAGAGGGCGATTTAACGCCGCTGTTCAGCGGCTACTTCGATACGCATATCGGTCACAAGCGCGAAGCCTTGGCGTATCAGCATATTGTCAGCAAGCTACAGCTCCCCGCCGACGAAATCCTGTTTCTATCCGATGTGGTAGAAGAGTTGGATGCCGCCAAGCAGGCGGGCATGCAAACGCTACAACTGGTGCGTGAAGGTACTCAGGCTGGTACGCAGCACGCTTGCGTGACAAGCTTCGATGAGATCAATCTCTAACAACTTAGCCTTTAACAGTTCAAGTATTAGCTAGCGGAGAGCGCCTCAATGTCACAACTTAAAGTATTTGCCGATCAAGACCCGAACAACGCGCTGGTCGATATTACCGACGGAGAGCAGATCAAGGCCGAACTCAACCGTGTAGGCGTGCTATTTGAGCGCTGGGCAACGCCGGGCGAGATCGCCGACGACGCTACCCAGGACGATATTCTGGCGCTCTACCAGGACGACATCGAACGCTTGAAAACCCAAGGCGGCTACCAGACGGTGGATGTGCTGCACATGGTGCCTACGCATCCTGAAAAGGATGCCATGCGCCAGAAGTTTTTAAACGAGCATCGCCACTTTGAGGACGAAGTGCGCTTTTTCGTGAAAGGCCAAGGGCTTTTCTGCCTGCATATCGACGACAAGGTGTACCAGGTGCTGTGCACCCGCAACGACCTGATCAGCGTACCCGCCAATACACCGCACTGGTTCGATATGGGCCCGGCGCCTGAATTCACCGCGCTGCGTTTCTTCGACAACGTGGAAGGCTGGGTACCCCACTGGACCGAGAGCGATATCGCCGGCAAGTTTGACCGGATTGATCAGCTGTAAATATCGGCAGTAACTAAAAGGACGCGGGTTCAATTCCCGCGTCCTTTTTTGCGCTGGCCTCAGGCTTTTCGTGCTTGCCATATACCCTGCCACGGCGATTGACTTTCCAACTTCCGTTACCGATGATCTTGCGCCCTTCACAGCGTATGCCTACCAAGGAGAAACGTCTTGCAAGCGAGCGTACTTGATATCCAGGGGATTCATAAATCCTTTGGGAACAATCAGGTCTTGCGTGGCATTGATATGCGTATCAGTGCTGGCGAAGTCGTCGTATTGATGGGCGCCAATGGGGCAGGCAAGTCGACCCTGGTTAAGGTACTTAGCGGCTACCACGCAGCCGACCACGGCCAGATGCAGCTTGCCGATATGCCCTACCACCCCCACGATGCGCGTGAGGCGATTCACCAGGGCGTGGTGACCGTACATCAATCCATCGATGACGGCGTCATCCCCGACCTGGACGTGGCCAACAACCTGATGCTGGATCGACTAGCCTCCGGCGCGCACGGCTTATGGGTCAGCGCCAAGAAGCTTCGTCAGCAGGCAAGCGAAGTTGCCGATGCCATGGGGCTGGATATCGATCTGAACGCCCGCGTTGCCGATCTTTCGGTGGCTGACCGGCAGATGATCAGCATCGCCAGAGCCATGGCCCACGCCCCCAGACTTTTGATTCTGGATGAGCCGACCTCGTCACTCTCCGCTACCGAAGCCGAGCGCTTGTTTACGGTGATCGACCGTTTGCGCGCCCAGGGCGTGGCGATTGTGTATATATCGCACCGCATGTCCGATATCAGGCGCTTGGCGGATCGCATCATCTGCTTGCGCGATGGGCAGATATCCGGCGTATTTGATCAAGCGCCGCTGGATCTCACCGCCGCCGTGCATGCCATGCTGGGTCAGGCGATCAATAATGCCGATATTGAGCCGGCAACACCGGGCGCGCCTATCCTGACGCTACAAAATGTCGAACTGACTCAAGGCGCGGCGCCGGTCAGTTTGAACGTGGGTGATGGCGAAGTTGTCGCGTTTACCGGCCTGCTGGGCAGTGGGATGTCGGCGCTTGTCGAGACCCTGTTTGGGCTGCGCTCTTTAAGCAGCGGTACCATGCAGGTCGATGGTCAGCCCTATGCGCCCGCCAATGTACGCGAAGCGCTTGCCCGGGGCGTGTTCATGTCGGTAAAAGACAGAGCGACCAACGGCGTGATTGGGGATTTCAATATCGCCGACAATATGACGCTGCCGTTTTTAAAAGCCTTTACCCGTGGAGCGTTTCTGAGTGCCCGCCAGCAGCGCGCCAGCACAGAGCAAATGATTGCCCAGTTGGGGATTGTCTGCCAATCCCACGCGGATGCGATTGGCACGCTTTCCGGAGGCAATCAGCAAAAGGTCATGATCGGACGCTGGCTTCAATCGCCCAGCCGCGTGTTACTGCTGGATGAGCCCTTTCAAGGTGTGGATATCGGGGCAAGGCAGGATATAGGCCGCCATATCCGGGCAACCGCCAAAGGGCGCGCAACGCTGGTGTTTGTTTCTGAACTAGACGAGGCGATTGAAATCGCTGACCGAATTATTGTGTTACATGAAGGAGCCATTGCTGGTGAGCAATCCAACCGAGATATCGACCTCAACGTCCTCGTCGCCCAGGCCTCCGGAAAAGCCTAATGCTAGCGCCGCGAAAGCTCGCTGCCTGGAGCTAGCCATTCGCTACGGTTTCTTGCTTCTGCTGGTAGCGCTGGTGGTTTACTTCAGCCTGGCGGCCTCTGGCTTTGCGAACCCGCGTTCGGCGGTATTTGTACTTCAGTCTGTGGCGATTACCGGTATTCTGGCGCTGGGCGTGACCACCACGCTAGTGGTGGGCGGGTTTGATCTATCCATTGGTGCCGTGGCCACCACGTCGTTGATGCTGGCCGCGTACTGTATGGTCGTCCTCGAACAGCCCGCCTATGTGGCCGTGGCTGTGTGTCTTTTGATGGGGGCTTTCATCGGGCTTATTAACGGTCTTCTGATCGTCAAGTTCCGCATCCCTGACCTGCTGGCCACCCTGGGCATGATGTTTTTGCTGATTGGCCTTCAGCGCATTCCTACCCAGGGCAACTCTATCGCCACCGGTATGTCGCTGGCCGATGGTTCCACCGCAGAAGGCACGTTCTCGGCGGCGTTTCTGTGGCTAGGCAGGCACCGGTTTGACCTTATTCTGGAGCGTTTGATTCCGGTGCCGGTGGTGGTGTTTGTTCTGATTGCGGTCGCTATTTGGCTGTTTCTGGGCTTTACCCGTCACGGCAGGCTGATGTATGCCATTGGCTCCAATGAGCGTGCGACCGCTCTGGTGGGCGCGCCGGTGGAGCGCTACAAGATCGCGGCGTACATGATTTCTGGTGTTACCGCCTCGATTGGCGGTATTTTGCTGGCCGCCCGTTTAGGCCGGGGCGATATTGCCAGCGGCAATAACCTGCTGCTGGATAGCGTGGCCGCCGCGCTAATTGGCTTTGCCGTACTAGGTGCTGCACGCCCCAACGCGTTTGGCACTGCCATGGGCGCACTTTTTGTGGGGATACTTCTTCAAGGCATGACGATGATGAATGCGCCCTACTACACGCAGGACTTTGTTAAAGGCGCGGTATTGGTGGTGGCACTCATGTTCACCTTTTACCTCTCCTCACGGCGTGGCCAATCAGGCCGTTATTAATAACGCTTCAACGCTAAAAATGTTAACAACCGGGACACCGCTATGCTTAAACACCTTGTACTTAAAAACATTGCACTTAAACACCGTATGCTCAAACGTTTTGCGGTCAGTTTTACCGCCGCCATGGCGCTACTGGGAACGAGCCTTGCAACGGCCGAAGAGCGCCCGGCACCCTTTGATGCGCCGGAAGATGTCACCATCGCGCTTATCCGCTATATCTCCACGGGCGATTTCTTTCAAGCCTATCTGTCGGGTGTAGAGGCGCAAGCCGCTGCGCTGGGCGTGAACCTGCGCGTGCTGGATAGCCGCCAAGATGCGGCCCTGCAGGCAGATATGGTGGACCAGGCTATCGCGCTCGGCGTAGATGGCATCATCATTCAGCACGGGCTGCCGGAGTCCATGAAAGATGCCGCTCAGCGCGCCGTAGAGGCGGGCATTGATGTCGTCGCATTCGATGTGGAAGTGGATAACCCCGCCATCCCGCAAGTCGAGCAGTCCGATTATCTGCTGGGCGAGTTAGTGCTTAACCAGGCGCTACAGGATAACGGTGACAGCTTTACCGCAGGCTATGTTTACGTGCCTGGTATCGCGCCGCTTGATCGCCGCAACGCCGCTTGGGAAGATTTTAAAGAAGCTCACCCAGGTGTGACCGAAGCCGCAGTTTTTGGCACCCTGGATAACCCGATCGCCAACTCGGTTGCCAATCAGGCCCGCGCGGTGATTCAGGCCAATCCGATGATTAATGTGTTCTTCGCGCCCTACAATGAGTTTGCAGCGGGCGTGAAAATAGCCGTGGATGAAATGGGTCTGGGTGAGGATATCGCTATTTATTCAGCCGATATCTCCACCTCCGACATTGCCGCCATGCGTGAGCCCGGCTCGCCCTGGGCCGCAACGGTTGCCACCAACCCAACCGTGGTGGGCGAAGTCTCGGTACGTACGCTAGCGCTATTAATGGCCGGTGAAGAGCCCAGCCAGCAGGTTATCGTGCCGCCCACGCTGATTACTCAGGACTTCCTGAACGATAACGCCATCACCAACATGGAGACGCTGGGTGAAAATATGCCGCAGTTCTCCCATGCTGAGGTAGTACTGGCTGATTGGCTGACCCTGCCTGAGCGTTAATCCTGGACAGTGGCAAACCAGCCATTCAAAAGCTATGCAACGTTGGAACTGGTAGCGGGCTTTTTTATGGTTACACGGAGGCGGGTTCAATCAGAACCCGCCTACCTTCTAAGCGTACATGTTCAGCTTGAAACAATCTTGCCTGCCAGTCCTTCCGGTTGCATCGTCTCCTTGGGCTGGAAATGGATGACCGAACGGATCGATTTGCCCGCGTGCAGCAAGTCGAAGGCGGTGTTGATCTGATCGTGCGTCATATTGTGGGTAATGTAGGGGTCGACATCGAAGTCGCCGCGTAACCATTCATCTACCATCCCCGGCAGCTGACTGCGCCCTAGCACACCGCCAAATGCAGAGCCACGCCATACACGCCCGGTCACCAGTTGAAAGGGTCGCGTAGAAATTTCTTCTCCCGCGCCCGCCACGCCGATCACCGTACACTCACCCCATCCTTTGTGGCAGCACTCCAGTGCCGCACGCATTACGTTGACATTGCCAATGCATTCAAAGGAGTAATCTGCGCCGCCATTGGTCATTTCGACGATGACTTCTTGGATGGGCTGCCTGAAGTCGGCGGGATTAACGCACTCCGTTACGCCCATGTCCCGTGCCAGCGGGAACTTGTTGGGGTTGGTATCGATACCGATAATACGGCCAGCGCCGACCATTTTGGCGCCTTGAATTACCGCCATGCCCACCGCGCCTAAGCCAAAAACCACGACGGTCGCGCCAGGTGTGACCCTAGCAGTATTGCGCACCGCCCCCATCCCGGTCGGCACCGCGCAGCCCATAACACTTGCCTTGGCAAGTGGCGCCTCTTTAGCAATTTTTGCGACCGCAATTTCAGGCAGTACCGTGTATTCGCTGAAAGTACTGGTCCCCATATAGTGATGGATCATCTTCCCTTTGTAAGAGAACCGCGAGGTGCCGTCAGGCATCACGCCGCGCCCTTGTGTCTCGCGAATCGTCTGGCAAAGATTGGTTTTACCCGACTTGATATAGGGGCAGTTGGGGTCTTCGGGCGTGTAGAGAGGAATCACATGATCCCCGGGCTTAACCGATGTAACACCACGGCCCACTTCCTCGACGACCCCTACGCCTTCGTGACCGAGCACGGCAGGGAATAGCCCTTCGGGGTCGCGCCCTGAAAGCGTGAACATATCCGTATGGCAGAGGCTGGTGGTAACAATGCGGACCAGCACTTCACCGTCTTTGGGGCCTTCCAGGTCGATTTCTTCAATTTCCAGTGGGCGGTTCGGCTCCCATGCAATCGCGGCGCGCGTTTTCATTTTCTCTCCTTTTACTTGAGCTAAAATGATACGTTATAACGTTTTGTTAAATTACCCCAGCGAGTACTCCGGTCAAATCAAGACAGAGTTCACGGTAATCAGGCCTCGAAAGAGTAATACCCATGAAAAATGACAAAGCCAATAACATCCCAGGGATCACAGCAGCCGAAAACAGCGACCGTGTACATCTCATCATTTATCCGGGGTTTAAAATCATGGAGACCATCGGACCGCTCAGCGTATTCACCTACGCCAACAAACGCTTGGCCGAGCGAGGCGATCCGCGACGTTACAAGGTGACGCTGGCCGCCCCACAGCCTGGCGTGATTGCGTCGGAGACGATGGTGCCACTTCAAGCACAGAGCGGGCTGCCTGAAAACGGCCCGTTTTCAACCGTAATGGTGGCAGGCGCTGCCGATATCGAAAAAGCACTCACCAACCAACCTGCACTTATCGATTGGTGTCGCCGTCGGGCAGATGATGTTCAGCGCTTCGCCGCGCTATGTACCGGGTCATTTTTTCTCGCTGAAGCGGGGCTTCTTAACCGCCGTCGTGCGGCAACGCACTGGCACTATGCGGCCCTGCTACAGCAGCGTTTTCCCGCGTTGCAGGTAGATGCCGATGCGATTTTTGTGCAGGACGGTCGTTTCTGGACTTCCGCCGGGGTGACGGCCGCGATTGATCTGACGCTGGCATTTGTCGAGCAGGATTTTGGACGCGATCTGGCGCTGGGCGTAGCGCGCGATCTGGTGGTTTATCTCAAACGCCCGGGTGGCCAGTCGCAATTTAGCGCCGCCCTCACCAGCCAAATGACGGGTTCGCCCAGTATGCGCGAGTTACAGAGCTGGCTTATCACTCATCTTGATAAACCTTTAAAGCTTGCAGATATGGCCGCCAAGGCGGGTATGAGCCCCCGCCATTTCAGCCGCACGTTTCTTGACGAGTTTGGCATGACGCCATCGGCCTGGCTTGAAAACGCCCGTTGTGAACGCGCCAAGTCGCTGCTGCTCGACACAGCGCTGCCCATGAAAAGCATTGCCTGGCGCGCAGGATTCAGTTCCGACGAACAGATGCGCAAGGTATTTTCTCGTCGTTACGCGCTGACGCCTACCGCCTATCGGGCACGCTTTAAAACCGCCCGCACGCCCCTATCGCTTCATTGATTACGATCATCGCATCACCACTGCCATTCGCTGCGCGCGACGGCGTTGTGAGCATGCAGGCTCTCTGCATGCACGACCTTGAGTTGAAATCCCGCGACCCAAGGCATTTTGCGCAGCGTGCTATCCACACGCTTGGCGGCATCTTCACAAAACATCAGGTTTTGGCCATTGGCGAGGGCGAAGGCCTGTTCATCGATACGCTTCACCGCCGTCTGCAGCGCGGTGCCCAGGGCGTTCTCTACCCGGTCGATGGTAGCTTCCAGCGGCAGTGTGTCGCCACTTTCTGGTGACAGATGCAACGAGCAGGTGACGTCACTTCGCTGACTATGGGGAGTTGCCAGTATGCCCTCTTCACTACCGAGCCAAGCCGATACCGCTGACCTCGTCAGTGGTATTTCTTCGAAGTCTTCTTCAAAAGCTTGCTGAATGAGCTGTCGGGCTAACGCCGCCGAGCAGGGGCAAGTCGATGAGTAGCCTATTTTAATATCCAACTGCGCTTGGAAACCCGCGGGGGTCAACTGGCAATGTAACGAGAACGGGTAGTTTTTCCATCCTGCGAGCGGGCTAATTAACGCGCTGCGCTTAAGAGGCATATTGCCCTCAACACTGAGATACGCATGCTGGGACAGTCCGCCCTGGCCCTTTACAAATGCGTTCAATACCGTGTGAACGACAGGCAGTGTCAATGTCTCATTCTCTAGAGCATCCAGCGCTAGATATAAGCGCGACATATGGATCCCCCGGGCGCCCGGCTCATCAAGGCTGACGCCCGCATTTACCGTCACGTTAAGCGTCATATCGTTTAAGCGAATGGGCAGCGCGATACCCTCCATCCCTACCCATGATAAAGCGCCTGATAGCGTCGGCCTTTGGCGTGCAATATCGGGTAACGTCACAGCGGTCATTAGGCACTCTCTTTAGAGGTTTGAAAAAAGCGGTACATCTCAGCCACGCTCTCCGGCGACACGTTCTGCGTGATGAAAACAAATCGGGAAACTCGATCACTCACGCTGCCTATGGGCAGCTCTGCAGGCGGGTGAAAGATATGTTGTACGCCGTGTAACGCCAGCGGTGACTCCCTGTCGGTAAGATGCACTACCGCTTTGATACGCAACATTTTATCGCCCATCAGCGACATCAATATATCCAGCCAGCTCTCTAACGTGTCGGGGTGGATTGGCTCTTCAACGCTAAAGCAAAAGGCATTGATACTATCGCCGTGCGATGTGCTGTCGGGCTGGGCCGCGTTCAACAATGAATGCTCACTCAGCGAAAAAGCAGCACCGGCGTGCTGATCGGCGGGCTGGATTGTATAACTGCCCGCCTTTAGCCACTGGTCAACCTGGTAGCCCGCCTGTTCACTGCGATAAAGCCCTGCGCCGACCAGGAGGCTGGCGGAAAGCTCGCCGTTAATTACCTGCCACTGCTCGGCCGTAGGGTTAATTCTCGCGAGCTGGTTGGCCAGGGTAGATACCACGTTTTGCTCGGCCAAGTCAGTTTTGGTGAGTAACAGCTTATCGGCGATGGCTACTTGCTGCTGCGACTCGCTATGGGCGGTAAGCGTTGCTGCGCCATTGACTGCATCAACACAGCACACCACGCTATCAAGTTTAAAACGATGCGCTAGCCAGTGATCGGTCATCAGCAACTGCAGTATGGAAGTGGGCGCTGCCAGGCCCGTGGTTTCGATCACCACGCGTGAGGGAAAAGGCTTATCTTGTGCCTGAATATCTTCCAACGCTTGCTGTAGCGTACGACTAAGATCGCCGCGCAGCGTACAGCATAGGCAGCCGCTGCTCATTTCGATAACGGCTTGCTCATCGCTATGGGTGATGAGCAGGTGGTCCAGCCCAATATCACCAAACTCATTGATAACCACCAATGTATTACGCATTGACGATTGGTGTACCCAACGATTGAGCAGCGTGGTTTTGCCGCTTCCCAAAAAACCGGTAAGCACGTTAATGGGAATGAGCGAGGGTGTCGTCATAACGGGTTACTCCCACCTTGCTTTGCGGTAATGATTTTCCTGGCTTTCCTGACGCTCTTTCGCCTCAATACATAGCCGCGCAGTGGGTCGGAACAGCAAGCGGGCAATACCAATAGGCTCGCCAGTCTCGTCACAATAGCCATAGTCGCCGTTATCGATCCGTCGTAAAGCCGCATCGATATTGTTCACCAGGCGGCTTTCCCGGTCGGCCTGGCGTAGTGATAGACGTAGCTCCTCTTCAAACGAGGCCTGATCGGCTTCATCGCTGTCACGTTCGTGAGAAGCGATTGCCTCTTTCATTTCCTTTAAATGCGCTTGAATTTCATAGCGCTCATCCAGCAAGCGCTGGCGAAAAAAAGCCAACTGCTCGTCGTTCATATAGTCGCAGGCAGGCATGGCCAATATCTTGGCCTTCTGCACTTTATCCGGCGACTCACGCTGTGTTAATGCCGTGGTAATTGGCTTATTCATACATATACCTTGCGCTATAAATTACGTTATAACATACCGAAATATAAAAATTTAACGTTAATAGCGACCTGACTCACTAGCTAAACGCAACACTGTGTCAGTAATCGTTTTAAACGAGCGGAAAATTGCTACTACCTAAAACTCATTATGGATAGCCTTATAACCCTGCACCAAATCATTGTTGGTGCGAGCGACATCCTCGGAAAACGCACTCGCTTCGCTGGGCACCTGGCTTAAACGCGTCAAATTGGTATCGGGGCCAATTCGCTCAGTAGAAGGAACATAAAAGTTCGCTGGCAGTTGGCAACCATCGACCACCGCGTTGTAGCGCACTACGCAGCCATCGCCAATCTGGCAATTGAAAAGTACGCTGTTAAAGCCGATGAACACGCCACTACCCACCGTGCAGGGCCCATGCACAATAGCGCGATGGGCAATCGAGGTACGCTTACCTATCGTTACGCTGGCCCCCGATTTGGAGTGGATCACAACGCCATCTTGAATATTGGAGTGCGCACCGATCACCATCGGATCAATATTTCCATGCGCATCCATTTCATCGGCTCTGATCACGGCGTAGGGCCCAATGAATACATTCTCTTCCACGATGACCAATCCACAAATGATAGCCGTGGGATCAATAAAAGCACTGGGATGAATCGTTGGCAGGTCACCACGTGGATTTTTCCTAATCATTGGTCACTTATCCTTATTTATCATAAAGCAGGGGAAGTGTTGAGGCAGACCAGATGGGGCTTACGGACTACAGCAAGGGGACTCAAATATGCTGAAACCAATCTCAGCCAAAACGCTTATTGTTATAGTATAACATACCAAATAAATATAACGAATGCTCTCAATCGTAACGTTACCGGGACAGGGATATTTACTGGGCAGGCTGCGCAATCAGCAACTTGAACGTCTCGTCGTACGCCTTCCTTATAAAAACACCCCCTGCGTTAGAGGGTTGTCCAACGCTAGGGGGCAGCTCATCGGGCGATTGCGGCTTTTTTATAGCACGTCTTTTATAGAATGCCGTTTATAGAACATCCTGACGGTTATACGCCTGAGCCAGTTCAATAAGCGCAGGTACCTCACGAGCCGCGTCTGGGTTCATTATAAGCGCCTGGCCCATCAACACATTACGGGCTTCTAGCCGGGCGCGCAGGGCAGTGTCTTCGATCTCTTCGAAGTCCGCGTTATGGGCCAGTGACAGCACCCGGCGGTGCATCTCGATACCGCAGTAGGCCAGCGCATCCAGGCGAATCTCATCCAACAGCGCATCGCAGGCGTCGTCCGCACTGTTGCCCTGCTCTTCAAACAGCGTCCTGGGGAACAGAATGCCGGTGCGCTCGGTTTGCCATAAGTAACGGAACTCGGCATCAAAGCTTGTGAAGCACGCCTCGATGACGTCGAGAATCCACGCCTGGTAAGCAGCCAGATCGTTATCCTTTCTGTGGGCAGGCTGACTAAAGTACGCCATCAGGAAGTTGGCCACGGCCATTCCCAGATCAAACGCCATCGGCCCGTACTGGGAAAACTCAGGGTCGATCACGCGCACGTCGGTATCGGTCGCCATGATCGAGCCCGAGTGCAAATCACCGTGGAGCATGGTTTCAGTGTTGGCAGTGAACTTCATCAATAGCCGCTGAACCTTGGCTTTTAAGCGCACATTGCGGCGCAGCTCGTCCACCACTGGCGAAAGTTCCGGCGTGTGGTGGTTCATCTCGGCGCCGTAATAAGGGTCGGTGAACACCAATGATTCGGTAATCGCAGGAATCGCCACGTTACCCGAAAACAGCCCCACATCCTGCTTCTTCTCTGGGCTTGGCAGAGAAAGCTCCGAACCGCGAAACGCCGTGCGCGCACAAAACTGGCCGATGGTCTCCCCCAAGCGAGCCACGCGCTCACCTTTAATCAGCTTACGGCGCAAGATCGTGTGCGGGTAAAGATACTCCATCACAAACAGGGCCTGGGGCTTATCGAAATAAAACACCTCCGGCGCAATGTTGGGGGCACGCTTGGCCTGGCGCACCAGGGCGTAATACTCAAAATGGGCGCGGTAAAGCGGCAGCGGCCAGCTTTCGCCCACCATACGAACGTAGGGCAGCGCCTGCTTGACCACCACGCTACCTGCTGTGCCCGTCACGATAAACACCAGGTTCAGGTTGCCATCGCCCACCTCACGCATTTCCCAGCTCGCGGGCTCGCCGCCTACCCGGCTGGCTACTTCGTGTACATCACCCAGCCGCGTTGCCAGCGTATCTACGGATAACGCTTCATAACGCAAGGCCGCTTCTGATTGACCGTTTTCCACAGCGTGCTCCTCAAGCAAATTTTTTGGGTATTTGTCATCACCTGAGAGCCAATGTCAAATAGATACCAGCGCCTATCGGCTGCGGCTACCTCGCCGACCACCTTAATACCTGCTCATATCAAACTGTTCATATCAAAAACCTAACACCCTGTGCGGCAAGAGGGCTGCGCAATCGGTCGGGGAGCGCCACGTCGGTAATCACCGCGTCATAATCGGCTAGTTGCCCCGCCGCACAGCGCAGCGGTAAATCAAACTTGGTGCTATCCAGCACCAGAACGCGAAAGGCTGCATTAGCCAACAGCGCTTCACGGGCCATAACCTCATCGTCGTTATAGTCGAAAAGGTTGCCGTGAGCATCCATGCCGCCTACCGAGACAATGCCTACATCCGCCCGGTAGCGTTGAAAAAAGCGCCACGCGTCGCCACCAATCACGTCCTGGTCCCGGCGACGTACCCGGCCACCCGCCACTACCATCTCACACTCCATAGCGGATAGTTTGATAAGCGCATGAAGGTTATTGGTCATGATATGCAGGCCCTTTTTATCGTGCAGCGCGTCGGCGAGCTGCTCAACGGTGGTGCCGGTACCTAGAAAAAGCGACTGATGGTGCTGAATCAGCGAAGCGGCCTGGCGCGCAATATGGCGTTTTCCGGTTTCGTTAACGATCTGGCGCTGGTCGTAGCCGATATTTTCACGGTCGGGAAACGGCAGCACCTCGCCGTGGCGACGCAGCACCATCCCCTTCTCGGCAAGAAAGCGAATATCGCCGCGCAGCGTTTGTACTGACACCCCAAACTGACCGGCCAGCGCCTCCAGCGAATGGCGCCCCTCCTGGCGCACCCGATCAAGCAGCGCTCGGCGACGCTCGTTTAAGCCTTTCATTCCGCACTCATCTCCCTCTTTTTTATTAACGAAAGGCTTTCCGGTGTTTACGAAAGCTTTCCCCCTTCAAACGAAAGGGTACTGTCACGATGTTGTAAGGTGATGACAGTAGTGTGAGCAGGGTCAACTCACTGGAGACTTTCTGATGCTTAAGCGCTCACTCTGCACCGCCATTGCTCTTACCACCACGATGGCAAGTTTGGCTCTTTCGGCAAACGCCGTTGCCGACGACAAACTCGTGCTCTACACCAGCCAGCCCAACAGCGATGCCCAGCAAACGGTCGATGCCTTCCAGGCAGCCTATCCGGATATCGAAGTGGAGTGGGTACGCGACGGCACCACGCGGTTGATGACCCGCCTGCGCTCCGAGCTTTCCGCCGGGGTCAGTAACCCGGATGTGCTGCTGATCGCCGACAGCATGACCATGGAGTCGTTAAAGCAGGAAGACCAGCTTCAGGCGTATTTGAGCCCTCATCGTGAAGCCTTTGATGCCGAGCTTTTTGACCCCGAAGGCTTCTACTACGGCACCAAGCTGATCACCACCGGTATCGTGTATAACACCGGCGCTGACGAGCAGCCGCAAAGCTGGCAAGACCTACTCAAGCCCGAATATGAAGGCTTAGTGACCATGCCAAGCCCGCTTTACTCGGGCGCGGCACTGATCCACATGGCGGCGATTAGTGAAAACCCTGACTTGGGTGAAAGCTATTACGATGCACTACATGACAACCGCACCGAGGCACAGGGTGGCAACGGCGGTGTGTTCAACGCAGTGGCGGCGGGCACTAAGCCTTACGGCATCGTGGTGGATTTCCTACCCATCCGCGAAGCGGCCAAAGGCTCGCCGGTCGAGTTTGTCTTCCCTGAAGAGGGTGTAAGCGCGGTCACCGAGCCCGTCGCTATTATGGCAGGCGCCAAGAACGTTGATGCGGCACAGAAGTTTGTCGACTTCGTACTCTCGGAAGAGGGCCAGCAGTTGGTCAGCGAGCAGGGGTATCTGCCTGCCCACCCCGGTGTTACGCCGCCAGAAGGCTTCCCCGCCCGCGACACCATCGAGCTGATGCCTGTTGATATCGCCCAAGCGCTTGAGCAGGAAGAAGCCCTGAAGCAGCGTTTTAGCGACCTGTTCGGCGGCTGATCATGTCACCGAGTCTTACCCAAGGCAGCCAGCACCGCTGGCTGCTTACCCTTTTGACGCTTACCGTCGTCCTGCTGAGTCTGGCGCCTAGCCTACGTCTTTTAGTAGAAGCGTTAAGCGATCTGACTCAAGGGGGCGATGCGCCACTATGGCGTGTGCTCCAATCAGCGAGTACCTGGCGAGCGCTGTGGCACAGCCTGTATACCTCGGGGCTAGGCATGCTGATCGCCCTTGCACTAGGCAGCCTGTTTGCGTTCGTGATCACCCTCACCGACATTCGCGGCAAGGCGTGGCTGGTGTTCTGCTTTATGCTGCCGATGATGATTCCACCCCAAGTCACGGCACTTAGCTGGCTTCAACTATTTGGCCCGGCAAGCCCGTTACTCAAAAGCATCGGCATGGCGCCGCCGTTGGGCAGCCCGCAGCCGCTCTACTCGGCGGAAGGCATCGCGCTGCTGTTAGGTATTCAAAGTGCCCCGCTGGTGTTTCTAGCGCTGCGCACCTCGCTACTTTCTCTGCCCCGCGAGCTGGTCGAAGCCGCCCGCATCAGTGGCGCCCGGCAAAACCAGGTATGGCGGCATATTGTACTTCCCGTGACGAGAAGCGGCCTAGTCGCAGGTGCCGCCATGGCGTTTATCTCCAGCCTGGGTAACTTTGGCATCCCGGCCATGCTGGGCATTCCGGCGGGCTACTATGTACTGCCTACGCTGATCTATCAGCGCATGGCCAGTTTTGGCACCGGCGTACTAGCTGAGATGGCGGCCCTTTCGCTGCTGATTGGCGTGCTGGCGCTGGTGGGTGTGGCGCTTCAACAACATTGGATGGGCCGCAGCCGTTTCGGGCTGGTGGGGCATAGCGGGCGCGCCCATGATTTCTCACTCGGCCGCTTTCGTGCGCTGGTCACGGTGCTGCTGGTCATCGTGTTGCTGGTCATTCTTGTCGCTCCGCTGGTGGCGCTGGTAGTCAGCTCGCTGGTGCCAGCCATGGGCGTACCGCTTAATGCCGATACCGCCACTCTAAACGCCTACCATGAAGTGATTGGCCGCCAGGGCGCTACGTGGCGCGCCATGCGCAATAGCTTCTGGCTTGCCGGTGGCGCAGCCGTGGTGCTCATGCTGTGCAGCCTGCCGCTGGCCTACCGCCTCCAGCGGCTTCCAGCGCGCCTGCAAAACCTGACACTGAGTATTATCGAGCTGCCTTACGCCCTGCCCGGCGTGGTACTCGCGATTGCCTGCATTCTGCTGTTCGTGCGGCCACTGCCCATTATCAACGTCGCACTATACGGCACGCTGGGGCTGATCTTCGTGGCTTATCTGGCGCGTTTTCTGGTGGTGTGCCTAAAGCCGGTCAGCGCAAGCCTTGCCCAGTTAGATCCTTCGCTTGAAGAAGCCGCCCAGCTCGCCGGTGCCGGCCCTTGGCGCCGCCTTGCCACTATCGTGATGCCGCTGATTGCGCCCGCGCTGTTTGCCGGTGGACTGTTGGTATTTCTGCTGGCCGTCAACGAGCTGACCGTTTCGGCGCTTCTATGGAGTGCGGGCAACGAAACCCTGGGCGTGCTGATTTTCAACCTTGATGAAGGCGGCGAAAGCGTTCTGGCCTCAGCGGTATCCGTGCTGGTCGTGCTGATGGTCGCTTCACTCATGCTCTCGCTTAGCCTTCTGGCCCCGCGTTTACCCAAAGGAGTCGTGCCATGGCAGGGCTAACCCTCAAGCAAGTCACCAAGCAGTTTGGCGAACACAACGCCGTGGATGGGCTTTCATTAACGGTTGAACCGGGCGAGTTTGTCGCCCTGCTCGGCCCCAGCGGCTGCGGAAAAACCACCATGCTACGTATGCTGGCCGGGTTCGAGCAGGTCAGCGGCGGTGAAATCCATCTGGGCAATCAGCTTCTAGCGAGCGAGCAGCACCACGTGCTCCCCGAGCAGCGCAATATGGCCATGGTGTTCCAATCCTACGCGTTGTGGCCGCATATGAGCGTGGCCGATAACGTCGGCTACCCTCTTAAACTACGCGGCGTGCGCGGGGCGGATTATCAACGCCGCGTTGAGCAGGCGCTTGCTCTGGTGGCACTTGGGCCCTACGCCCAGCGCACACCGCAGGATTTAAGCGGCGGCCAGCGCCAGCGCGTGGCACTCGCCCGCTGCTTGGTCACCGACCCGTCAGTAGTGCTTTTGGATGAGCCCCTAGCGAACCTGGACCGCCACCTGCGCGCATCCATGGAGCATAGCTTTGCAGATTTTCACCGCCGCACCGGCGCTACCATGGTGTACGTCACCCATGATCAAAGCGAAGCCATGGCGCTGGCCGACCGTATCGCGGTGATGCAGGCGGGCAAGCTGGTGCAGTGGGCCACGCCCGAAACGCTCTACCGCGAACCGCGCACATCCTGGGTGGCAAGCTTTATCGGCCAGGGCAGCCAGTTAATGATAAGCACCGGCGCACCGGGCAGGCGCCTCAGCGGCAGTGAGCTGATGCAAGGGCTGACGTCTCCCGCTTCCCAACGCCATCAGGCAGTGCTGGTGCGCCCGGAGCATATTCAGGTGCATCCCGAGGCGCCCAGCCAGCAGGATTTAACCGCCCGCGTCGAGCGCCAGACCTTTCGTGGCGAGCGCTATGAGATTCACCTGCGCATGAGGGATGGCGCAACGCTGCTCGCCTATCATCCCCACGCGCTCAAAGAGGGCCAGCAGGTGGCGCTAACGCTATTGGAAGGCTGGTGTCTGGAGCCCGACCAATGAACGCCAGCATCAACATATTAAGCGGCCTGGGCGATAAAGGCCCTGCAGCCATGGTGGTGGAAGACAACGGCAAGCGGCTTCTGTTGGATGCAGGCGGCGCGCTGCACCCGGGCGAGCCAATTACCTGGGCTCGCGGGCTTGATGTCGATGCGGTGATTATCAGCCATGACCATATCGATCATATTGGCGGCGTCAGCGAGCTACCCGCGTCGCTTCCGCTTTACTGCACGCCGCTGGTTGCTCAGGCACTTCCCAACGGGCGCGCCTGGCAACCGTTGCCCGAGCGCGGTACCTGCCAGATTGCCGGTATTCCGGTGACCACCGGCCAGGCGGGCCATTCGTTGGGCGGGGTATGGATTCACCTGGATGTCGAGGGCGGCATTTTCTACAGCGGCGACGCCTGCTTTGAGTCCCGGCTATTTCCGTTTGATACGCCGCCACCGGCGCGCATTGCGCTACTGGACGCTTCTTATGGCACCTACGATCAACCCCAGCAGGCATGTGTGGACGCCATCAGCGAACACTTGTGCCGCCCGCTGGTTTTTCCGGCACCTGAATCAGGCCGAGCGCTTGAGATGGCGCTCTGGCTAGCCGAAGAAGCGGATGCTCGCGGGCTGCCGCTCGCCATTGATCCGATTATTCGCGCCAACCTGCAAACCCTACTGGCGCTCCCCACGACGCTTCGCCGCTCCCATTCGGATGACAAAATAGAAGCGCTTCTGGGGCGCCCCGATGCTTCCCAGCCAAGCCTCAAGCTGATTAGCGACCGGGACGACACCGCCGCCACGTGGCCAGGCTTTCACCTGCTGCACACCGGTTATCTGACGCCTTCGCGCTGCGCCGAGCTTACCGCTGGCGACATCCTCTGGCAGCGCTGGAATGTGCACCTACGCGCCTCGCACCTGGTTGCGCTTGCCGATCAAGTAAACGCCGAACGTGTGGTGCCGCTGTTTACCCACTTATCCGAACCGACTCTTAGCGCCTGGCGCGCGTTACTCGGTGCGCGCCTCGCCACGCAAAAGATGCTGTTTTTAAATACTCACGCCTTGAATAACAGGAGCCTTGCATGACCCACGCCGTGATTGTCGATGTTGACGGTACGTTAGCTGAATTTCACCCCACGAAAGTACACGAATGGGTGTTAGGCCCTGCCAAGCAGTGGGACCCCTTCTTTGCGTTTATGGCCGAAGCGCCAGTGATCGAACCGGTCGCCCGGCTGGTGAAACTATTGAAAGCCCAGGGCCAGCAGATCATCATTTGCAGCGGCCGCCCGGACACTCACCGCGAACATACCCACGAATGGCTGACGCGCAACGCCATCCCGTTTGACGCCATGTACCTGCGCCCGGATGGCCATGACCACGTGGACGATGAAGCCGTCAAAGAAGCCCTGCTCAGCATCATGCGTGAAGACGGTTTTGAGCCCTGGCTGGTGCTGGATGACCGCGATGCAGTCGTTGCTCAGTGGCGCGCTCTAGGCCTTACCTGCCTGCAATGCGCCCCGGGTGATTTTTAACCAGGCGCGCTAAGCCTGCAGCTACATTACTAAAACGCCTCTGCTGCTTTATCCTGATCGTTTAATATCCCAATCTGACTCCTTCTGCTTTCTCCGCTACCCAGCACTTGGCTCTGGGTAGCGGCACGGGCGTTGCTTTTCAAGCATCAAAATATGTTATAACATAACAATAAATAAAAACGCCGTCTCTTTTCCCTCCCATTTGGCTAAAGGCGACGTTTACGTTGGTGGAACAACTTATTTGGGAATTTTCATGAACCTCATTCGCTCAATGCTGGTGGCGGTATCCGGCCTATCAGCCGGCTATGCCATTGCTGACACGACAGCTGACACGACGGGCTATCCGCTAACGCTGGATAACTGCGGCAAGCAGATTAGTTTCCCAGCAGCGCCTAACGGTACGGTCACCATTGGTCAGTCGGCGACCGAGATTCTATATGCCTTGGGGATGGGCGATCAAGTGTTGGCCACGTCCGTATGGTTTACGCCGGTGTTGCCTCCGTTTAGCGAGCTGAACGCCTCCGTTGAACGCATCGCCGATAACGACCCAAGCTTTGAGTCAGTGGTCAATAAGCGCCCCGAGCTTGTGGCCGTGCAGTACGAATGGCATGTCGGTGCCACGGGCAGCGTGGGAACACGTGAGCAGTTCGACGATCTGGGGATCGCCACATACATTATGCCCGCCGACTGCGATACCAAAGACAACACTACCGGAGGCGACGGCATGCGTACCGCGGCCTTTTCGCCTGATCACGTCTACAAGGGCATTGCCGAGCTTGCCGAAATCTTCGATATGCAACCGGCTGGGGAAGCGCTGATTGAAAGCCTTGAAACCCGTGAAGCCGACGCGGTGGCTACCGCCGCCCAGCTTGATCTACCGGACGATCTTTCCGCCGTGTTCTGGTTCTCTTCGCCGGATACCGGCGTTGCCCCCTTTGTCGCAGGTCAGCTGGGCGCACCCGGCTATATGATGAAGACGCTGGGAATACGCAACGTCATCCAGTCGGATGAGGAGTGGCCCACCGTCGATTGGGAAACCATTGCCCGCGCCAACCCGGACGTGATCGTCATCGCACACATGGACCGGCGCCGCTACCCCGCTGACGATGTGGCCGCCAAGCGTGCATTTCTTCAAAGCGACCCTGTCACACGTGAAATGCAGGCGGTTCAAAACGGCCATATCATCGAGATGGATGCCCACGCCATGAGCGCAACGATGCGCACCATTTTCGGTCTCGAAACGTTAGCGGATGCCCTGTCGGGAATGTCCTTCGAACGATGAGTACGGCATCTGCGCTAACCATACGGCCACGCTTTCAGGTTCGTGGCCACTGGTTCTGGCTGGCACCACTGATTCTTTTCTCGGCGCTAATCGCCGGAACCGCGATTGGCGAGACGTCGATACCTGTGGAAACGGTGCTCAAGGTGCTCGCTAACCGGCTGTTGGGGGCAAGCTATCCTGTCGACCGAATCGATGCCGGGATTATCTGGAGCTACCGGCTTAGCCGCGCAGTCGTCGCCGCGTGCTGTGGTGCCGGGTTGGCGCTGTCCGGGGTCGTGCTTCAGGCGCTGCTGCGCAATCCGCTGGCCGACCCTTACCTGATGGGGATTTCCGCAGGTGCGTCGACCGGCGCTGTCTTGGTTGCCGTTGCCGGGTTTGGTGCTGGCGTCGTTACTCTCTCGGCAGGGGCCATGGTCGGGGCCATCGCGGCGTTTGGGATGGTGGTTATACTCGCCTACGCAGCGTCGGATAGCCGGGGCAGCGGAACACAGGCATCCAGCGCAATCATTCTGGCCGGTATTGCCGGGTCGAGCCTGTTTAATGCGTTGACGGCGTTTATCATCGCCAAATCAGCCAGCGCCGAGCAGGCACGTGGCATCATGTTCTGGCTGATGGGGAATCTTTCCGGCGTTCGCTGGGACAACGCCCTTCTTGCCGTACCCACCGCGCTTGTCGGCCTGCTGATCTGCCTCTGGTATCGACGAACCCTGGACGCCTTTACCTTCGGCACCGACAGCGCGGCGTCCATGGGCATTCCCGTGCGCCGTGTGCGGGGCATTCTGATCGCCACCGTCGCGCTGATGACCGCCGTGATGGTTTCCATGGTAGGTGCCATCGGCTTTGTGGGGCTGGTCATTCCTCATGCCATGCGTTTTCTAACGGGGAGCCGCCATACCCGCTTGGTGCCCGCATCTGCCTTGGCGGGCGCGGTATTTTTGATCGGCGCTGATGTGGTGTCCCGCGTGCTGGTTGCCGGGCAGGTACTGCCCATTGGGGTCGTCACGGCACTGGTCGGCGCGCCGGTTTTCGCTTTGATACTAATTCGCGGAGCAAGATCACGATGAAACTCGCGGCCGAACATGTGAGCTGGAAAGTTCAGGGGCGTACGTTGCTGAAGGATGTCAGCTTTGAAATTGCCGCTGGTGAAACCTTTGGGCTGATCGGGCCGAACGGCTCGGGAAAAACGACACTGCTACGCCTGTTTGCCGGCCTTCAAAAACCCAAAGTGGGGCGTATCCGGGTCGGCGAGCAGGATATGGGCCGTATGCGCCAGCGCGACATCGCACGCTCGGTGGCCCTGGTCGAGCAACAGGCCAACACAGCCGAGCGCATCAGTGTTCATCAGGCCGTATCGCTCGGCCGGACACCCTTTCTTTCGCCGTTTCATCCGTGGTCCGAGGAGGATGAGGCGATCGTCTCACACGCGCTGGCGGATGTGGGTATGCAGTCAATGGCTGAGCGTCTCTGGCATACGCTTTCCGGCGGCGAGCGCCAGCGCGCCCACATCGCCAGAGCCCTGGCCCAGCAGCCTAGCGTATTACTGCTGGATGAGCCCACCAACCATCTGGATATCCGCCACCAACTCTCGATTCTTCAGCTGGTCAGGCAGCTCCCCATCACGGTGGTGATTGCTCTGCACGACCTCAATCAAGCCATGGACTGCGACCGTATTGGAGTGATCGAAGGCGGGCGACTGGTCGATCTGGGGTCGCCTCGGCAAGTGCTAACGTGTCGTCGGCTGCGCCAAACCTTCGGCGTGCATGCCGACATTCTTGAAGACCCCATTGGGCAAGGGCAAATCATGCGCTTTCGCCAAGCCGTTTAAAGCACGCTATTTGCTGAGCTTCTTGCACCGCTGCTCGGCCCGTTTAATGGTGGCGATTTTTTCGGGCCGTTTCATGGATTTCCAGTGGCGGATCTCCTCTATGCTTCGCCCACAGCCGGTGCACATGCCGCCCTTCAACTGACAGGCGGATATGCAGGGGCTATCGATTTTCTTGGCCATCAGTGCCTCACACTTCGCGCGCGCAGACGGCGCTGCCAGTCACCACCATGGGCGCGCTGGCACGCCTGTTCACTATCGAAGTCGATGTGCGGCGTGATGCTATCCAGCACCACACCCGCCTCAGCCAAAGCGCTGGCCGTGAAGTCATGCAGGCGCTGTTTGGCATCGCCCTTTAGCGCTGAGGCTAAATGGGCATCGGTATCAAATACCCAGATAACCACCAGGCTTTCGGGGAAGTGCTGGTAGTCCACGCAGTGAGTTAACCAGACGAACCCAACCACCTCGACCTTGGCCTGCTCACAGACTTCAGTCAGCGAAGCAACAAGCTGGCGCTCCAGCTTGCCGCGTTCCCGTTTAGCAATCATTCAACCACCTGACGTAACAAATAGAATAATATAACTATGTTATAACATTTTAAGAAAGAAGAGGCGCGTTTGCCCGCCGCTGCCATGCCAGCAGCACCATAGGCAGTAACGAAACAGGAATCAGCAGCGCATTGAGCGTTGCCCAGCCTAGGGTGTTAACCAACGGCCCCGCCAGTAGCGCCGTCAAGGCCGCCGTACCGAATACCAGAAACTCGTTGGCCGCCTGAGTGCGTGCCTTATCTGCCGGTTGATAGCTTTGCGTCAATAACCCGGTGGCGGGCAGGAAGGTGAAATTCCAGCCAAGCCCCAGCAGGATCAACGCAGCGTTAAAGCCCGCTAGCCCGGCATCAAACTGTGCGGCAATTGCGCTTGCCACCAGCAGTAAGCAGCCAGCGCTAATCATGCGTGGGGCACCAAAACGAGCCGTCAAATGGCCGGTAAAAAATGAGGGCAAGAACATGGCAACCACATGCCACTGAATAGTAGTGGCGACATGGTTAAAGTTGTGCCCGGCCCCTTCCATCGCCAGCGGTGTTGCGGTCATGGCCAGATTCATCACGCCGTAGCCAATGGCCGCCGCGCTAACGGCCAATAGAAAACCGGGCTGGCGCAGGATAGCCGACAAGGGCTTTTTCTCCCCCTCTACTGCCTGCACAAAAGCGACCGGCAACCGCGTACAAAGCAATATGCCAAGTGCCAACACGTAGAGCACGCCCAGCCCGACAAAGCTGCCCAAAAACGGCGTCTCGCTCAGCTCGCGGCTAAAGCGGGCAAGCCAAGGGCCCGCAAATGCCGCCAACACCCCACCGCCCATCACTAAACCAAGCGCTTTATCACGCAGTGCCGTGGGGGCTGCCTCAAGGGCCGCAAAGCGGTAGAGCTGCCCAAAGCCAATGCCGATGCCAATCAGCCACGTCGCCAGCAGGAACAGCCCAAAACTTTGCTGGCGTAGCGCTGCAATGGCCACGGCTGTACCTATCAAGCCGATAAGATTGCCCAGCACAAACCCACGTTTACGCCCCAGCCGCCCCATGATCAGCGAGGCGGGAATGGTGGCGCACATCAGCCCCAGCCACTGGCTGGCCACTGGCACAGTGGCCCAGTTGGCGGTAGGTGCCAGCGAGGCGCCAATGAGGGGCGACACGGCGATCAGCAGGATATTACCGCTGACCAACAGCGCCTGACACAGCGATAACAACGTAACGGTTAATGGCATGGCGATGGCTCCAAAGGCGTAGGCACAAGAGTAGGCGTGAGGGTAGACGCAAGGGTAGAGGTAGACTTAGCCGCCGCGCCAAAGCGCTGACGATAAACAGAAGGGGAAACACCGTAGTAACGTTGAAACTGGCGGCGCAACTGCTCGGCGCCGCCCAGGCGCCAACGCTCAGCTAACCGCTCAAGAGATACCGTTTGATGCTCATCCAACAGCGCCAAACGCGCCTGCTCCAAGCGTAGCTGGGTCAAATAAGTAACCGGCGTCGTGGCTAAGTGGCGCTTGAATAGCCGGGTAAGGTGACGTGGTGATACGGCCATTAAGGCCGCCATACTTTCCAGCGAATGTGCCCCGCCAGGGTCGGCATGCAGATGATCCAGCAAACGACGCAACGGGCCAGCACCTTGCTGGTAGCGTAGAAGTTCGCTGAACTGCGACTGCCCGCCGGGGCGATGCAGAAACATCACCAGTTCTCGTGCTACCTGCCCGGCAAGGGCAGCGCCGTGGTCAGCCTCTACCAGCGAAAGCGCCAGATCGATACCGGCCGTTATCCCGGCGCTGGTGTAGCGATCACCGCTTTGGATATACAGCGCATCAGGCTCAACATTAAGCGCGGGGTACTCCTCGGCAAGCTGGTCGGCATGGCGCCAATGGGTAGTGACGCGCTTGCCATCTAAAAGCCCGGCGGCAGCAAGCAAGAAAGCCCCTGAGCAGATAGAGCCTAACCGGCGCACTTGAGACGCCAGCTCACGTAAAAGAGCCAGCACGTGCGGGTCTTGGCGTAACGCCATCACACCGCTGCCGCCTGCAATGAGTAACGTATCCAATGGCAGCCGGTGGGGAAGTTCGGCATAGGTGTGGCTGGCGTACACCGCCAGGCCGCCGTTGGTCATTACCGGCCCAGGTGCATCGGCGACCAGGGTCAAGCGGTACAAGGGTTCCGGGCTTAGCGCGTTGGCGCTGGCAAACACCTGCCAGGGGCCGCTGACATCCAGCAATTGGCAATCGGGGTAAGCCAATAAGGCAATATGGCGCGTCACGTTCTCTCTCCAGATCGTTAATAGGGAGAGTTTCCGCCGAGTTCGACGTGTCGGCAAGGACCATTACCCCACCGATACGGACATTACCTACCCCGGCTGGCTGATCGGCGCTTCCATACGGCGCACGCTGGCCACAAAGTCGCTGAATCGCTCGCCCTGAATCAGCACGTGGTCGCATAGCGCCTGCTCAGCCAGTGCGGCATCGCCTTGGGTAATGGCATCGACAATGGCCTGGTGCTCGCTCAAGGAGTTATGCATGCGCTGGCGAACCTGCAATTGCAGGCGACGATAGGGCTTTAAGCGCTGTTTTAACTGACGAGCTTCGCTGGCTAGAAACGTATTGTGGCTCGCCGCATAAATGCAGTCATGAAACGCTTCGTTTTCGTAGTAGTACTCATCAGTATCGCCCGCGTGTGCCGCTGCTTCACAGCGTTTATGGGCCGCCTGAAGCTCTGCCAGCTCCGGGTCACTAATGCGTCGAGCCGCCAGGCGCCCGCACATGCCCTCAAGCTCGGCCATGACTTCAAACATCTCGATTAACTGGTCGATGCCGACCTTGGCCACAAACGTGCCTTTTTTCGGTGATACGGTGACCAAACCGCTAGCCACCAGTTGCTGGAAGGCTTCACGCACGGGCGTGCGAGAAACATTAAACGTTCGCCCTAGCTCGTCCGGGTCGAGCCGTTCACCTGGCACCCGCCGCCCATTAATAATGTCATCTTCCAACGAGTCCCTAAGCCGTTGAGCGTTGGAACGTTTGCTCTCAGCCATCTGTTCCCCCTTAAATAAGCAGCGTACTTACCGATTTTTATTGTGATGTTCAATTGACATTAGCACAATTAACGGTTATTGAAATATATATCAGATATTCTGATGAACACCTAACGATCTTCCAAACACACAACAACAAATGTTGGAGACGTAATATGAAACGCTATGTATTTTCTACCCTGACCGCATTGAGCCTCGCAATTCCCGCAAGCTATGCAAGCGCCGATACCGTGCTGCGTGCCTCTCACCAATTCCCGGGTGGGCAGGGCGATGTTCGCGATGAAATGGTGCAAATGATGGCTCGCCACGTGGCTGAGGCGGATGTCGGACTGACCATCGAAGTCTACCCCGGCCAGTCGCTTTTCAAAGCCCGTGAACAGTGGGGCGCGCTTACCCGTGGGCGCTTGGACATTACCTCGCTGCCGCTTGATTACGCGAGCGGCCGGCACCCTGAATTTTCCGCTACCCTGATGCCCGGCCTGGTGCGTAACCAGGCGCACGCCCAGCGGCTTAACGACTCGGAATACATGGAATTAATTGAAGCTGTCATTCTGGATGGGGGCGCCCGCGTTCTGTCCCATGCCTGGCTGTCGGGCGGTTTCGCGTCCAGCGAGCAGTGTATTACCTCCCCCGACAGCGTATCCGGCCAGAACATTCGCGCCGCGGGCCCGGCATTTGAAGAGATGCTGGAAGCCGCTGGCGCCTCCATTGCCTCCATGCCCTCCTCTGAAATTTACACCGCCATGCAGACCGGTGTACTCGACGCCGCCAATACCTCTTCCATGTCGTTTATCTCGTTTCGGCTTTACGAGCAGGTTGATTGCATAACCCAGCCAGGCGACTTCGCACTGTGGTTCATGTACGAGCCGATCCTGATTTCCGAGCAGGTGTGGCAAGGCCTGAATGAAGAGCAGCAAACAGCTCTGATGGAAGCGGGCAAAGCGGCCGAGCAGTTCTTTGCCGAAGAAGCGGCAGCCATTGATCAGGAGATGGTCAATGTTTACGAAGAGAACGGCGTAGAAGTGGTCAGTATGAGCGAGGAGGACTACAACGCGTGGCTCGCTATCGCCCGTGAAACCTCTTACAAGAATTTTGCCAATAACGTCCCTAATGGCCAGGCCATCATCGATGCGGCGCTAGCCGTCGAGTAAGCACTTACCTTCAGCAATCTGTGGCCATTTGCCTGTATTGGGCGAATGGTCCGGTTCGATTGACGCCTGCTTAGCTTGATGAGGGAACTATGGCAACTTCAACTACGCACCCCCCTGCCGCTCGCGGTGGGGCTCTCGGCAGCTACATACGGCTGATGGACAGGCTGTCACGCCTGTTTGCCTATCTGGCCTGCGCCCTGTTTGTTGCGGGCGTACTGGTGATTTGCCAGATGGTCTTTATTCGCTACGTACTGGGCATGAGCACCAGTTGGCAAACCGAGTTCACCGTATTCTCAGTGACCGGCGCCATGCTGATGGGCAGCCCCTACGTACTTATGACCGGCGGCCATGTCGCCATCACTATTGTCCCCGATGCGCTGGGCGGTATCGCCCAGAAAGCCATGCGCCTGGTGGCCTCGCTTTTTGGCCTGGCCTTTTGTGCAGCGCTTGCCTACGCCTCCTGGGTGTATGTACTGGAAGCCATACATGGCAACTGGACCACCGGCTCGGTCTGGAACCCGCCGCTCTGGCCGGCGCTTATGCCCATGGCATTAGGCGCTTCGCTATTGGTATTGCAATACGTGGCTGAAATTCTGCGCGGGGAGCACTGAGCATGGACCCAATTACCTTAGGCATTATTGTAGCCATCGCGCTGATTGCGCTCATGGCCATTGGTACTCCTATCGCCTTTGCACTGGGCGGCGTTTCGCTGCTGGCGCTACTTTATGATCGCGGGCCTTCCGAGATCACCTACTTTGGCGAAACGTTTTTTGACCGCATTGCGGAGTTTGGCTTTGTCGCCATTCCGATGTTCATTTTGATGGGCGCGGCTGTCGCCTCATCACCGACCGGACGCGACCTTTATCGCTCACTCGACTTATGGATGGGTCGCTTACCGGGCGGCCTGGCAGTCTCCAATATAGGTGCCTGCTCCATCTTTGCCGCCCTTTCGGGCTCGTCTCCAGCCACCTGTGCGGCAATTGGTAAAATGGGCATTCCTGAGATGCGCGTGCGCGGTTATCCGGATGGCGTAGCGGCAGGGTGTATTGCCGCGGGCGGCACTCTGGGCATTCTGATTCCACCATCGGTTACCATGATTATCTACGGTATCTCCACCGAGACGTCTATTGGTCGGCTGTTTATCGCCGGTGTAGTGCCAGGCTTTATGCTCGCGGGGCTGTTCATGATCTGGACAATAATCGCCTGCAAAATGGCCGGCGGCTATAACAACCCATTGGCGGAGTCTGCCGAGCGCCTGAAGCAGACGGTTAAACACAACATCGATAGCAACTTGAAGGCGTTAGTGCGTGTTCTGCCTTTTCTAGGCGTGGTGGCGGGTATTTTATTCGCGCTTTACGGCGGGGTAGCGACACCCTCGGAAGCAGCGGGCGTAGGCGCCTTCTTATGCTTGGCGCTGGCCATTTTAATCTATCGCATGTGGCAGCTGGGCCCGATCAAACTGATCATGCGCGACTCGCTGCGCGAAAGCGTGATGATCATGCTGGTGATCGCTACTGCCGAAGTATTCGCCTACGCACTTTCCTCAATGTTTATTACCCAAACCGTGGCCGCCGCCATTGCCGACATGGAAGTCAACCGCTGGGTGTTGATGGGGATAATCAATCTCTTCCTGCTGGTGGCCGGTTTCTTCTTGCCGCCCGTAGCCGTGATCGTGATGACCGCGCCGATTCTGCTGCCGATTATCATTGCCGCCGATTTTGACCCCTACTGGTTCGCAGTAATCCTGACTATCAACCTGGAAATTGGCCTGATCACCCCGCCTGTGGGGCTGAACCTATTCATTATCAAAGGTATCGCGCCGGATATCTCGTTGCGTGACATTCTAATGGGCAGCCTGCCCTATGCGTTATGCATGGTGCTGGGCATCCTGTTGCTGTGTCTCTTCCCGGGCATCGCGCTGTGGCTACCTAACGTGATAATGGGTTAAGGAGTTAGACCATGAACATGATGTTTTTGCAGGAGATTTTTAACAATATCACTCAGCGTGATGCGCTATTACGCCGCCGTAACCCAGGATCGCTTACCCCCGATCACGGTCATCTTGTAAACGCCTGTCAGGCACTTCTGGCAAGCGATGGTGAAGCCTCCAGCATTGCCCTGGCCAGTCGGGCATTAGCTATTTATCAACGCTTGTCTTCCGCTGAAAAAACCAGCTTTTTTAAGCGCTTGGCAAGCGAGTTTGCCGCCGACGCCGCGCAAATCGACGAAGCCTACGCGGCCTATGCTGAAGCACGCGACAACGATACGTTACAGACTCTGATTGACGCCTGCGAACCACGCCGCCAAGAGCTCTTTCGGCGCTTGAACCTGGCCCGCGACGGCACCTATGAGCTGGTCAAGATGCGCGAAGACTTGCTGGAATTGCTGCGCGAGCAGCCCGAACTGGGGCCTATCGACAACGACTTTGTGCACCTTTTTAGCTCCTGGTTTAACCGCGGTTTTCTGATGCTTAAACGGATTGACTGGAACACGCCAGCCTCCGTGCTGGAGAAAATCATCCGCTATGAAGCGGTGCATGAAATTAAAGACTGGAACGATCTACGCCGACGGCTGGATGCCCGTGACCGGCGCTGCTTTGCATTCTTTCACCCAGCGATTGGCGACGAGCCGCTGATCTTTGTCGAGGTGGCCCTGCATAAAGGACTGCCGAGCCGTATTCAGCCTATTTTGGTGGGCGAAGAAAGCGGCGATGACCCCGAAGACGATGATACAGCCGCTTTCTTTGGAATCAGCAACTGCCAAACCGGCCTGCGCGGCATTTCGTTTGGTAACTTTCTGATCAAGCAGGTGGTACAGGAGCTTTCGCAGGAACTCCCTCAGCTCAAATACTTCGTAACGCTGTCGCCGGTACCCGGGTTTGCCCAGTGGCTCACCGAGCAGCGCGAGGATGAACAGTGGCCGGAAAACCTGCGCAACACGCTTGGTGAGCTAGAAACGCCCGATTGGCACCACGATGCGGTACGCGAAGAGCGCCTGAAAGCAATCATTCGTCCTCTGGCCGCCCGCTATCTGGTCGAAGCCAAAAATGCCAAGGGCTTGCCTCTCAATCCTGTCGCCCGCTTTCACTTGGGTAACGGCGCTGAGCTGCATCGCATTAACTGGCTGGGTGATATCTCGTCCAAAGGCGTTAAGCAAGCGGCGGGGCTAATGGTCAACTACCTGTATGTGCTTGATGACATTGAACGCAATCACGAAAACTATACCGCCAAAGGCACCGTTGCCTGCTCAAATGAAGTGCGTGACCTTGCACGGCGCGCTCGTAAGCTGGCCAAGGGAGAGACCGCCAAATGAACCACAACCTGTTTGAAACCTTTGCCGCCAAGATGCGCGAGCGCGCCGACGCTGACTTTATTACCACTCGCGAAGGCCGCCACTATAGTTACACCGATGCGCTGAACATTAGCGCTCAGCTCGCCGGTGCATTGACCGAGCTGGGAGTGACACAAGGCGACCGCGTTGCCGTCCAGGTAGATAAAAGCCCTGAGGCAATACTGCTGTACTTGGCCTGCCTGCGTATTGGCGGCGTATATCTGCCATTGAACACCGGCTATACCGGCGATGAAATTCGCTACTTTTTAAATGACGCCGAACCCGCGCTATTTGTTTGCCGCCCCAAGCTTGAAGATGAGGCGCGAGCGCTTGCCGCTGAAACCGGCTGCCCAGCCGTGGCAACGCTGGGTAGTGCCGATGACGGTAGCCTGATGGAGAAATCTCGCCACGCGACGCCTTGCGAGGAGATCGTCACGTTGGGCGAAAACGATCTGGCGGCGATTTTATATACTTCCGGCACCACCGGACGCTCTAAAGGCGCCATGCTGACCCACCGCAACCTCGCATCCAATGCTGAAACCCTGGTAAAAACCTGGCTCTTCAGCGCCAATGATCGGCTGATTCATGCGCTGCCTATTTTTCATACGCACGGGCTGTTTGTGGCATGTAATGTCGTCTTGATGGCTGGCGCCAGCATGCTATTTCTACCCAAGTTTGATGCCGACATTATCTTTGAAGAGTTACCCCACGGCAGCGTAATGATGGGCGTGCCCACGTTCTATACCCGGCTGGTTCAGGACGCACGCTTAACGCCACAGGCGGCGGAAAACATGCGCCTGTTTATTTCAGGCTCGGCACCACTGACCTCTGAAACCCACGAAGCGTTTGAAGCCAAAACCGGCCATGCGATCCTTGAGCGCTACGGCATGACCGAGACCAACATGAATATCTCCAATCCCTATCAGGGGGAGCGCCGTGCGGGCACCGTGGGAGTACCACTGCCCGGTGTGGATATTCGCATTATTGATCGTGAGTCAGGCGCAGAAGTCGCCGAAGGCGACATCGGCATTCTTCAAGTTCGCGGGCCCAACGTGTTTATCGGCTACTGGCGCATGCCCGAGAAAACCCGTGAAGAATTACTCGATGACGGCTTTTTTATCACCGGCGATTTGGCCATGCGTGATGCCCAGGGCTATGTGCATATAGTGGGCCGTGATAAAGATCTGGTGATTTCCGGGGGCTACAATGTTTATCCCAAAGAGGTGGAGCAGCTTATCGATGAGCTGGAGCAGGTGGTTGAGTCGGCGGTGATTGGTTTGCCGCACCCAGACTTTGGTGAAGGGGTAGCGGCAGCGGTAGTTTGCCAAGCGGGCGCCTCCCTCGATGAAACCACCATTTTTGACCACTTGGCAGGACGCTTGGCCAAATATAAGCAGCCCAAGCGGGTCTTTTTTGTCGAGGAGCTACCGCGCAATACCATGGGTAAGGTGCAGAAAAACGAGCTGCGCAAGCGCTTTGCGGATGCATATCAAGCGCCTTAAGCATACTCTTTAACAAGCAGCGCGCGGGCATTTAAGCCGCGCCCTTCACCTTGCTCAATTAACACAGCCCGCGCTTCACTGGTCTGATGCTGCTGGCTTATATGCAGCCCTTTTAATATTAACGCCAGCCCTAGGCTCGCCACGACAGTGGCGGCGGCGCCACACCCTGGCATAGGGTTGTGAGCAAGCGCATCCCGAAAGTGGCTCAAGCGCTGCTGCCATATCGCGGTGTTGGGCGGTTGACTATCCTTATCCATGTTCTTAACTCCTTTTATCGTACGCTTAACGGAGAACTCCTCTCCTGCCTGTGGGTCTTAAATGGGTTCTCTCAAAAAGCGCTGTTGATAGTGAAACATCCAAGCGCGCAGCGTGTTAGCGTAGCCTTTTGCTCAAACGCGATAGTGCGTTATTAGAAGATGATGAATTGTCAGTGCTAACATAACCTTCATTTTGCATAAGGAGCTTGCTGCTTTGATTACTCACAATGAAACGGGCGCTTTCTCGGCAGCCGAACTCTATCGCGTTATTAACGATGCCTCCGCTCAGGAAGAAGCCGCTGAACTGGAGTGGCCAGCCGCCAATGTTAGTTTAGATGAAGCCAACCAAACGTTGATTTGGGAGCTTCACGATTACGGTAATTTAACGTTAACGCTTTCGCGCAGTGACAATGAGTGGATTGCCATGACCGCCATTGCCCCGCTGGACAGCGTATCGAATCCGGCTGAACTTAACGACGTGTTACTGCGCCAAGGCCTTGCGCTTCCGCTTGCCTCTATCGGTATCGTTTCAATTGATGAGCGCGACTTTTACGTGGCTTACGGGCAGCTGTTTGGCGATTCAAAGCTGGTGTCTATTTGTGCTGAATTACATGCCACAGCCAGCGCTGCCATGGAAGTCGCCGATTTAATTCAAGATCACTTTTCTTAATACGCGTTTAGGAGCAACCCTTATGTTAAGCAAAATCATGACGGCGTTACGTGGCAAAGCGAATGAGACCGGCCAGACCGTCGTAGACTCTCAAGCGCTACGTATTTTGGACCAGGAAATTCGTGATTCTGAAAATCACCTGAAACAGTCCAAAACCGAACTTGCGCGCTTAATGGGTCAACGCCAGTTGAACAGTAACAAAGCAGATACCCTGGAAGGCAAAATTACCGAGCTTGAGCAAAGTGCTGAAGCCGCGCTGGACAAAGGCGAAGAAGCGTTGGCGGTCGAAGTTGCCGAGCGTATGGTCAGTATGCAAGATGACCTGGACGCCGAGCGCAGCATCGTTAGCGAGTACGACGCTAGCATTGAAAGCCTGCGTGGGGCCATTCGCAATACGGAAAACCAGCTGCGCCAGCTAAAACAGCAGGTGAGCGTGGTAAAAGCGACAGAATCTGCACAGAAGGCTCAGTCTGCCGTAGCAGCGCGCCATTCCGGCCAAAATAGCGCCATGGGCAGTGCAATGGAGTCTCTTGAGCGCATCCGTGAGCGCCAGCAGCTTAACTCTGCCCAGATGGAGGCAGCTGATCAAATGGCTGCCGAAGAGAGCGGTTCATCACTGGATGCTCGTTTGAAAGCGGCGGGTATTGGTGCCAATGAGCGCAAAGCCGAAGATGTACTGGCACGCCTAAAAGCCAAGAAAAACACCCCGCAAGCATAATGTGACACAGCGCCCGCCCACCGGCGGGCCTGCACGTTACTGGGCCACTACTTATTCAGTACCCATCTGTCCGCCCTACTTGCTTGCCCTTTGGAGACCTCTCGAATGTTTAAGACACTAAAGGCCCTGTTCGGCACTTCCAATGAGGCGGCGAACCCTGCGGCAGAAAACGCATCCACCTTCACTGCTGGCCTGCCGACCGGGATGTCACAAGAAGATTTCGCAGGGCTGCGCCTGGACGGACGCGTCAACATTCAGTTGGCTGAGTTAAGCGCCTATTCCGATGCACTCTTTGGGTGGGACAGCGCGCCCTATCATCATGTTGCGGCTGTCGGGCATATCGACCTTGGCCAGGGCGCCCACTTGGTACGCTTTTATCTGGATAACGATACGTGGCTGCAAGCCAACGTCGAAAACCAGCGCGTGATTGAGTACAAGCTGTTTGATTTTTATCGTGTGACGCATTTGTCGGATATCGAGTTCGATGCGCTGATCAACGCAAGCGATAAAAAGGCAGGCCAGCTGGGCGCACAAACGATTGCTGTCGAGGCGACCGATGCTTCCGGGCGCACCTGCCAGTTTCAGCGTGTGTGGGGCGATGAAGCGAGCCTTTGGTCGCCGCCCGTCGTACTTGAAGAGCAGGTAATGACCACCGAAAGCGTCATGACGCGCAGCGTTACCCACCATGCCATGCTGTACGAGCGCCCTATTGAAGACTCCGAGCGCATGGAATATGTATTGCTGAATGCGGAAGATGACGGTGAGGGTGGGTTTATGCTGGTACAAAATCTCGGTGTTGATGTTACATCGGTCGATATTGATGCTATTTAAACGCGGCAAGCCCCAACACACGCCATCACCACAACGTTGACTCTCAACCAAGGAAGATTTTATACATGCAGTATTTACAAGGCTTACCCCACTTTTTGGGCTATCTGATCGGCGCACTCGTGCTTCTCGTTGCGTTTATGTACTGTTATAGCCGTATCACGCCCCACCACGAGTGGACGTTAATTCGCGAAGGTAATGCAGCGGCGGCCACGGCCTATGCGGGCTCTATCGTCGGTTTTACACTGCCGCTCTACAGCGCTATGGCCAACTCCATCAGTTTCATCGACTTCATCTTGTGGGGCATCATCGCGTTTGGTGTTCAACTGGCGGCTTTCTTTGGCCTGAAGATGGTGCTGAAGAATCAGGGAGAAAGCCTGTCACTGCATATCACTGAAGGTCATATGGCTTACGGTATTCTGGCGGGTAGTGTCTCCATTGCGGTTGGCCTGATTAATGCCGCCTCGATGACGTGGTAAGGAGTTTAACGATGGCACATAACGATCAGACCCCACACCTGCCGCGACGCAAACGCAGCGCCCGCCTCTCGCTTGCGATGATGGGCGCCAGCGCATTCGGGCTAACGGCGTGTGGCCAGCCAGAGCAAACGACCGATGTAAGCTTTGACAGCCCACGCAGCTACCAGAGTGTTGATGAGTGCGTGGCCGCCGATGTATATACCCGCAGCGCCTGTGAAGATGCCTACGAGGCGTCCATTAAAGAAGTCCCCCGCTTCAATACGCTTGAAGAGTGTGAGGCTGAACACGGTGAAGGAGCCTGCACGGCCCCCACCGAACAGCAGTCGCAGGCGGCCACCGGCAGCAGCGGCGGTGGCTGGTTTATGCCGGCCATGATGGGTTACATGGTGGGTAACATGATGTCGCGCACCAGCCACGGTGCGACCAACCGGGGAGTGTACCAAGAACCGGTTTACCGCAATCGTCAGAACCAGGGCAACTGGAATACCGCCACTAACCAGGCCAGCCAGCGTGTCAATCAGCGCCACCAGGCCCTGCGTACCACGGCGACTCAGAACCGCCAGGCCACACAGCGTCGCGGCTTCGGTTCTCGCTCATCCGCTCGCGGCGGCTGGGGCTCGTGATGTACCTCGGGAATCTCCATGCTTAGAGTTGATGTTGCAGAACGCGCCAACTGGAAAACCCTGGCCCACGAGCTGGGGTTTCATTTTCATACCATCGGCGGCGAACCCTACTGGAAAGAGAGCGCCTACTACCAGTTCTCGCTGGATCAAATAGAGCGGGATATTGAGGCGCCTACCGAAGAGCTGCATGAAATGTGCATGGAGCTTGTTGATCGTGTCTGTCACTCCAATGCGCTGATGCAACGCCTGGCGCTGCCGGAGTTCATGTGGGACACCATTCACGACTCCTGGGTGTCTGGCCAGCCACACCTTTATGGGCGAATGGACTTTGCCTATCCAGGCCAGGGCCACGCCAAGCTGCTTGAGCTTAACTACGATACGCCCACCTCGCTTTATGAAGCGGGCTTTTTCCAGTGGGTATGGCTGGAGCAGGCAATTCAACAAGGCATAATTCCGCGCCACGCCGATCAATATAACTCCATTCAGGAGCGGCTGATTAATGCGATGGCGCATATTGGCGACCGGCTGAGCAGCGCCGAGATGTACTTTTCATGTATCAAGGATAACGACGAAGAGCGTGCGACCGTACACTACCTGCAGGATGTAGCCGTTCAGGCCGGTTTAAAAGCGCCCTTCATTTATACCGAAGATATTGGCTACCAGCGCGACGGCGACTACTTTATTGACCTGGATAATCAGCCCATTCAGGCACTGTTTAAGCTCTACCCCTGGGAAGAGTTGGCCGACGATGCGTTTGGCGAAAAGATTCCCCAGTTGCACACCCACTGGTTTGAACCACCGTGGAAGGCGATTCTGTCTAACAAGGGCATTCTGCCCCTGCTGTGGGAGCACTTTAAGGGCCACCCTAATTTGCTACCTGCCTATTTTGAAGAGCGCTCGCCTTCACCGCTGCCGCCCGGCTGGGTACGCAAGCCGTTCTTTTCACGCGAAGGCAGCAATATTGAACTGTTAACGCCAGAGGGGCAGCGTGAGGCAGTGGATGGCCCCTATACGGACAGCCCCTGGATTCGCCAGGCCTACCACCCCATGCCGCGCTTTGGCGAACATCACGCGTTAATCGGCAGTTGGGTGGTGGGCGATCGTGCTTGCGGGATCGGCGTGCGGGAAGACGTAGGGCGAATTACCAAGGATTCATCCTGCTTTGTGCCCCACGCCATTGTTTAACGGTCAGGAGAACGCGCCTGCTTACTCCGCCAACCATAAGCAGCTAACAGTATCGCCGGGCGTTACCTGATGATGGGGAGGAATAACCGCCAAGGCATCGGCCTCAATACACGACGATAATACGCCGGAATTCTGGTCAGCAAAGGCCTGGGCCGTTATACCGGAAGGTGCAAAATTAAGCGTTACGCGCATATAGTGCTGGCGCGGTCCGGTCGAGGTCTCAAAATTCGCCGTTGCGGTTAACGTTGGCAATGCCTTCAGTGCTGGGCAAGCCAACAACGCCCCCATGAGCGGGCGCAAGAATAGCCAGGCCCCCACAAATCCCGAAACCGGGTTGCCCGGCAACCCCACAAACCTTGCCTCACTGCCGTCAGCGCGAGGCAAGCGGCCTAGCGCCAAGGGCTTGCCTGGGCGTATGGCCAAGCGCCATAAATCCAGCTCGCCCAAGGCATCAAGCGCGGCCTTAACGTGGTCTTCTTCCCCCACACTGACACCGCCAGTACTCACGACCACGTCGGCGTCAGCGGCGGCTTGGGTTAATAGCGCCACCGTTTGAGCGTAGTCATCCGGCACACTAACGATCTGCACCACGTCAGCGCCAAAGCGCTCAAGCAGGCGCTTTAACATGGGCCGGTTGGAGTTATAAATTTGCCCCGGTGCCAGCGGCGTGCAGGGGTCGACGATTTCATCGCCGGTCGAGAGCAGGGCAACTTTAGGGCGGCGGCGTACGCTCACCTGGGTGATGCCCTGCCCCGCTAAATGCCCCAACGCGGCCGCTTCTAAGCGCAGCCCTTTGTTGAGCAAACAGTCGCCCAAACGCACATCCCGCCCTTGGCGGCGCACGTTGTCGTCAGGCGGAATATTGTCCGGTATCAAGGCCTTGCCTGCCTCAACGCTAACGCGCTCCTGCATGACGACGCAGTCCGCGCCTGCTGGCAACTCGCCACCGGTAAAGATGCGTGCACAGCTACCGGGTGCAAGCGGCGCTACCTGCGTTCCTGCCGCAATGCGCTGGCTGATGGGCAGCCACCGGCCCGCATCGCTTGCGCGTAACGCATAGCCATCCATCGCACTGTTATCAAAGGGCGGGACGTTCAGCGCTGCCATCACGTTGTCAGCCAGCACCCGCCCGCCAGCGGCGTCCAAGGCGGCTTCTTCCGCACTGACGGGACTCACGCCAGCCAGCAGCGCTTCAAGCGCGGCGCTTACTGGTTGCAAATCAGCCATGCTGACCTCGCCCGGGGATCACCAGGTTGGCAAAGTTGCACGGTTTGTGACGGCTATCGAGCTGCTCTTTCAAAATGCCTTCCCAGCCCGTACGGCAAGCGCCGGTTGAGCCTGGCAGGCAGAAGATGACCGTGGCATTCGCCAAGCCACCCAGGCAGCGGCTTTGAATGGTGGAACTGCCAATCTCCTCGCCACTTAGCTGACGAAAACGCTCGCCAAATCCTTCGATGTGCTTATCCAGCAGTACCGAAATGGCTTCCGGTGTGGAATCACGGCCGGTAAAGCCGGTGCCGCCGGTGGTAATAACCACTTGCACTCCGGCGTCAGCAATCCACTGGGCCACGATAGCGCGAATCTGGTAGATATCGTCAGCCACAATACGCTTATCGGCGAGCCGATGGCCGGCGGCGGACAAGCACTCGACCAACTGCTGACCAGAGCGATCATTCTCTTCGGTGCGCGTATCTGAAATCGTCAGTATGGCTATGTTGAGGGCAACCATCGGCTCCATAACACTACTCCTGACCGCTTTTCTTGGCTTGGCGAGCGTCCAACGCCGCCAACTGTTCAGGCGTTGCAGTGCCCTGATAGTGTGCTTTCCACTCGCTGTAGGGCATTTTGTAGACGTACTCGCGCGCGGCTTCGTAATCAAGCCGCTCGCCTCGCTCTTCGGCTGCGCTCACCAGCCATTTGGAAAGGCAGTTACGGCAAAAGTCCGCCAGGATCATCAGATCGATATTCTGTACGTCCTTGTTATCGTCCAGGTGGCTCAGCAAACGCCGAAAGGCAGTTGCCTCAAGCTCAGTGCGAGTAGCCTGATCAAACTCGTTAAAATCTGACATTAGCGTTTCCCTCATAAAAAGTGACTGTCGTGCAGCATACCAAAAGACACCGCTTATCGGCGCTGTTCACTCAGATAACGTAGGCGGGCGAACCCACTGATTGATATGGGTCATAGTGCTTATCATCAAGCATCTAACGTATAGACAAGCGCATAGACAAGCATGGCCCTTGGCCGCCATCATAGCGATAAGGGATCTACACTTGAAAATGGCAAGGCTGATCGGCCAGGCTTGTTACTGCTCGCCCGTTGCTACAGGAGACATGCCGATGATCACGACCCAAGCATTAACCGGCATGGTGCTCGCTGGTGGTGAAGGCCGCCGCATGGGCGGGCGCGATAAGGGGCTAGAGCCCTTTGCTGGGCTACCTCTGTTTGCCCACACAGCGGCCAAGCTTGAAGGGCAGGTTGCTGAACTGCTGATTAGCGCTAACCGTAATCTTGACGCCTACCGCCTGTTTGGGCGTGTGATCAGTGATGTGGAACCAGGCTTCCAAGGCCCTTTAATGGGCATTTATAGTGGGCTGCGCGCAGCAAACACGCCGTGGCTATTGATAGCTCCTTGCGATACGCCGCATCTCCCGGTCGACCTGGTCGCACAAATGCTGGCAGGCATACAAAGCGCCGATATCGCCGTGGCGTTTGATGGTCAGCATCTGCACCCTACGGTGGCCTTGATACGCACCGCACTGGCGGATGATCTTCAGGCGGCCCTGAAAAGCGGCGAGCGTAAAATTCAGCGCTGGTATGCACATCATAATATGCGCCGTGTGGATATGTCCGACTGCCCCGACGCCTTCGCCAATCTCAATACCGCCGAAGAGAAAAGCCGCTTGGAAGCACAATGCCTACCTGCCAGGGAAGTACCATGACGCTCTCCTGCTTTGAGCTTGGCGACCAGATGCTGAGCGTGGAAGAAGCCCGCCAGGCGCTGACAACGCTTATTGAAAGACCGCTGGCCCATGAAGTAATCGATCTGCATCGCGCCCATGGCCGCCGCCTGGCGCACGATATTATGGCGCCGATCAACGTACCGCCCAGCACCAACGCCGCGATGGATGGCATTGCCCTTGCCTGGCCAGACACACAGCCATCCCAATGGCCGCTTATCGGTCACTCTTTGGCAGGGCATGGTTTTCAGGGCGCCGTGCCGCCTGGCGCTTGCGTGCGGATTACCACGGGAGCCCCGCTACCAGAGGGCACCGATACGGTTATTATGCAGGAGCAGTTAACAACGCACGGCGAGCACCTCCACATCGCAAACCCTGAGCGCGTTAAGCGTGGCCAGAACGTACGCCTGGCCGGGGAAGATATTCTCAAGGGCAACCTGGCGCTTTCAAAAGGAACGCGTTTGGATGCCGCTAGTATGGGGCTACTTGCATCGCTCGGCGTGGCACAGGTTTGCGTGGCCCGGCCACCGACGGTTGCACTGTTTTCCACCGGCGATGAAGTGACAGCGCCTGGCGAGCCGCTGGAGAATGCCCGCATTTATGATGCCAACCGGTTTACCTTGATGGGTTTATTAACCGAACACGGCGCTGAGATGATTGATCTGGGTATTCTTCCCGATGATCAGCAGGCGATACGTAAGGCGTTATCCCACGCCGCCCAAGTGAGCGACCTGGTGCTCACCAGCGGCGGTGTATCGGCGGGGCAAGCTGACTTTACACGGCCTGCCCTTGAACAACTGGGCCAACTAACGTTTTGGCGCGTTGCGTTACGCCCAGGGCGGCCACTGGCCTGCGGCTGGCTGGGAGAGTCGCGTACGCCCTTTGTGGGCTTGCCCGGCAACCCTGTCGCTGTCATGGTAACCTTTTCACAGTTTGTCGTGCCGTTGCTCCATCACTTGCAGGCACTCCCCATGACTCCGCCACCCAGGCTTTACGCTGTCGCAGATGAAGTGCTTAACAGCCGCTACCAGCGTACCGATTTTTTGCGCGGCATTTACCATAGCGATACGCAAGGTGTGCTCCACGTACGCACGACAGGCGCGCAAGGGTCCGGCATGTTAAGTTCGATGGTCGCGGCTAACTGTCTGATCGAGCTACCCGAAGACCAGGACGGTGCACAAGCTGGCGAGGTAGTCTGCATTCAACCACTTGTGAGATGGCCATGACTAAGCAACTAATAGATGACTTTGGTCGCCGAGTTAGCTATGTCCGCATCTCGGTGACCGACCGCTGTGACTTCCGCTGTGTGTACTGCATGAGCGAGGAAATGACGTTTCTTCCGCGTGCCCAAGTGCTTACCCTTGAAGAGATCAGCATGGTCGCCCAGGCCTTTACCGAACTGGGTGTTGAAAAAATTCGCCTGACCGGTGGTGAGCCCCTGGTGCGCCGGGACATAGAACAGCTGGTAGATGACATTGGCCAGTTGCCCGGGCTTAGCGACTTCACCATGACCACCAATGGCGCCAGCCTGCGTAAACATGCCAAACGGCTTTATGCAGGTGGCCTGCGCCGTCTCAATATAAGCCTGGATTCACTGGACCCGGAGCGCTTTAAAAAGCTAACCCGCACCGGCGATTTAACACGCGTTATTGACGGCATCCATGCTGCAAAAGAGGCCGGATTTACCCGCATCAAGTTAAATGCGGTCATTTTAAAAGGTCGTAATGATGATGAGGTGCTGGACCTTGTCGACTTTGCGCGTGACGAAGGGCTGGATATCAGCTTTATTGAAGAGATGCCGCTGGGCGATGTGTCCGATCACTCACGCGCAGAAACCTTCTACTCAAGTGATGATGTACAGGCCCTGATTGAAAAGCGCTATACGCTAACCCCGACCACCGAAACCACGCCAGGCCCGTCGCGCTACTTTAAGATGGCCGACAGTGAAAGCCGGGTTGGCTTTATATCGCCGCACAGCCACAACTTCTGCGACACCTGTAATCGTGTGCGGGTCACGGTAGAAGGCCGTTTATTGCTCTGTTTGGGTAACGAACATTCGGTCGACTTGCGCGCCGTGCTGCGCCGCTATCCCGGTGATATGCCGCGCCTTAAAGAGGCGATTGTGAATGCACTACCGCTCAAACCAGAGCGGCACCATTTCACGACCGACGGCGACATTCAGGTTGTTCGCTTTATGAATATGACAGGGGGTTAACTCGTGGCAGCGTTGTCAAAAGTGCCGGTTCATATCGTCACCGGCTTTTTGGGAAGTGGTAAAACCACCCTCATTCACCGTCTGATTGAACAAAAGCCTGCGCATGAAACGTGGGCCATTTTAGTGAATGAGTTCGGTCAAATTGGTATCGACCAGGCGATGTTTGAGCAACGTGACGATATCGTTATTAAAGGCTTACCTGGCGGCTGTTTGTGCTGTCAGCTCGCCTTTGTTATGCAGGCAGCGCTTGTTAACCTGCTGGCGCGCAGTAAGCCAGACCGCGTGATTATCGAGCCCTCTGGACTTGGCCACCCCGCCGGTTTGCTGGATCTGCTGCGCGGCGAGGCCTTTCACGATGTCGTTGATGTACGCGATATTATTGCCACGCTGGACCCACGCCGTCTGGATGATCCGCGTGCGCTCAATCATGAAACGTTTCAGGATCAGTTGGCGATCGCCGATGCGGTAGCCATCACCTTATGGGACCAGGCCACCGATCAACAGCAGCAGGCAGCGCAGCAGTTTGCCAATGCCTTATGGCCGCCGCGTAAATGGATCGAGCCGGTTACCAATGGCGAACTGCCACTTGAACGATTAACACACAGTGGCCAAAGCCCTGCCCACGACCTGGCCGTTCCGGAAGCACACCGCACGTTAACCGCGCCCCCTGGTTTGGAGGGCGGATTTTTTGACTTTCCGCCAGCCAAAGGCGCACCACAGCAGGAAACCGGTGTAGCACTGGGCTACGTGAGTCTGGGATTACGCTGGCACCCTGACGAGCACTTTGACCTGGACAGCCTGGCGCAATGTTTAGGTGAATTACCCCGTGATGCCCGTATTAAAGGCGTGTTTCATACGACCAGCGGCTGGCAGCAGCTTAACCGCGCTGATGGTGCGCTAAACGTAGAAAGTAGCGCCTGGCGACAGGACTCACGGCTGGAAATCATTATCCCTGAAGCGCTGGCGAGTACAGTGCCGGATATCACAGCTCTTGCGTCAATACTTTCCCCCGCGCCATTTCATCAAAACGGCTGACCTCAAGAAACATCAAGCTCCGCTTCCAACGCGTCGATGGTGACCGGACGCCCAAACAGATAACCTTGATAGGCGTGGCAGCCATGGGCGAATAACCACGCCTGCTGCGCCTGCGTTTCGACTCCTTCGGCGATCACCTCCAGGTTCAGGCTTTCTGCCAGCGCAATGGTACTCTCGACAATCGCCGCATTCGCGCTACTGGTCAGCACCTGGCGCACAAAACTCTGGTCTATTTTCAGCTGGTCCAAGGGTAGCTGAGCCAGGTAGGCAAGGGATGAATAACCGGTCCCAAAATCATCCAGTGAGAGGCGAACACCCAGCGCTTTTAGGAACAACATTTTATCGCGGGCGCTGTCGCGGGCATCCACAAACAGCGACTCTGTCACTTCAAGCTTTAAGCGGTCAAGCGGTGCTTGGGTACGTTCAAAGATAGCCGTGATACGCGGTATAAACTCAGCATCGTGAAACTGCAGGGGGCTGATATTTACCGACATCGTCAAGTGGCAGAACCGGTCATGCTGTGCCCAGCTCGCCAACTGGTAGCAGGCTTTCTCCAGCACCCATGCACCTACTTCAATAATCAGGCCGGTACTCTCTAACAGCGGTATAAAGTCCCCGGGTGATACAAGACCCCGCTCGGGATGCTGCCAGCGCAAAAGCGCCTCGACCCCGGTCGTCTTTCCATTTACTTCCACCTGGGGCTGGTAATAAAGCTGCCACTGGTCAAGCGCCTGTGCCTGCCGCAAATCACGTTCCAGATGCGTTGAGGCTAACAGCGTTGCCTGCATATCGGGGTCAAAAAAGCACAGCGTGTCACGGCCTCTCGCCTTGGCTTGAAATAGCGCCATATCCGCCTGCTGAAGATACTCATTTTGCTCGTCGGTCGAATAGTTCAGGAGGGTGATACCGATGCTGGCCGTCACGCTGACCGAGTGCTCAACGAGTGAACTGGTACGGCGTATGGCAACCATCAACTTATGGGCGATGAGTTCAGCCAACTGAGCCGCTTTAGTCGCATCGGCATCCAACGACTGAATGAGTATAGCGAACTCATCACCGCCTAAACGTGCCAAGGTATCGCTTTCCCGCAGCTGTTGATGAAGCAGGCGCGCAACGCCCTGAAGCAAGCGGTCACCGATAGGGTGCCCAAACACATCGTTAACCTGTTTGAAATGATCGATATCGATAAGCAGAAGCGCTCCATAAGAGCGATGTCGGCGCGCCTCTTTAAGCGCTGCGCCCAAGCGGTCCATAAAGAGACGGCGATTCGCCAGCCCCGTCACCGAATCATAAAACGCCAGTTGGTGGATCTCCTGTTCAGCGGCTTTGCGTTCGCTAATATCGACAACGGTGGCCACGTAATGGGTTAGCTGCTGGTCAGCATTACGGATTGAGCTAATAACGACCCACTCGGGAAAGATATCGCCGTTCTTGCGCTGGTTCCAAACTTCGCCTTCCCAGCGGCCCTGCTGTTTGACGCTGCGCCATAAATGGCGATAGAAACCAGGGTCGTGACGGTTCGAATTAAACATCTTTGCGTCACGGCCAATCACTTCGGCTTCGCTATAGCCGGTGATCTGAGTAAACATGGGATTGGCTTTTAGTATTTTTCCTTCGGCATCGGCGATGATAATCCCCAGGTGCGCCTGAAAAGCGGCGGCCGCGATATTAAGCTCCGCTTCACTCTGTTTGGCTTCGGTAATATCGCGCGCGACCAGCAACGTGCCGGAAAAGCGGCCATCAGGATGCACCAAGGGGCTTACTACGGCCTGAAAAAAGTGTTCTCCCCTAGGCACCCTCAACTGATACTCAAGCGTAACCGCTTGGCGATGTTGCCTTACCTGCTCAAAGACAGTATCAAAACGTTTGGATAAATCAGCGGGCATTACCTCGTTATAATGTTTCCCTAACAGACTATCGTTGCCTTTCAGCAACATTCCTTCATCCAGGGCATGCGTATAGGTGATTTGATTGTTTTGGTCGAAAACGATGATCAAGTCCTGGATAGAGTTAATAAGCGTTCTGAGCTGAGCTTCTCCTGTCTGGGCCTGGGTACGCGCCTGATCAAGCTCTTTAAGGCGATGTTGTAATAACTGAGCTAACCTTATCCGTTTAAGGTAATGACGAACTCCCCATGCACCCAACAACGTAATAGCGATAAAGATACCGATGGTAATCCCGGCGCGCTGACGCCACCCCGCTAACACCTCGTCCAAATTCATACCGACGACCACCCATATCGGGTAGTTTCCAACGCGCTGTATCCAAAAAATTCGCTCACGCTGATCCAAAGTGGACCACATCACGTCCGACCACGGGGTCTGGCCGCTGTTCAGGACGCGTTGTACGGTCGCACCTTCCACTTGCCCCCCGGTTTGCGTGTGCTCGTCACCAGGATTGCGGGCGATTAATGTAAGCGTGGCGTCTACCAGGGCGATGCTTTCACCCTGACGAATTTGCATTTGGTTAACCATGTCGGCAAATGCTTGTGATGCCACACGTGCTGATGCCATGCCCGCAAAGGCACCTGATGAATCTGTCAGACGTAACGCGTGTATCAGAGAGTAGGTTTGTTCCTCGCTGGACCAGTAAAGCGGAGTAACGATGTCCTCCATGGGATAGTCAGGGTCGCTCAAGACTTTATAAAAATCCTGGTGACTAAAATCCGCTCCCTGATAGTGGTTATCTCCACTACTGGCGATCATGATTCCCTGGCTATCCAACAGACCCACTCGTTGGACCGGGGGGGCATAGCGATGACGATCGCTTAACATTCGGGACATTTGCGTGGCGCTGACCACATCAGGCATGTTCTGAAGGTCAGCGACACTGACCAGCACGTGGTACGTTTGAGAGAAGATGCTTTCTACCCACTCACCAATCAGGCTGGCACGCGCATCGCTCTGCGCCTCAGCAGAGGCTATCTCCTGCTCACGCTGCTCCTTTAAAAACCAGCCGAACAGGCTGAACAGCAGCAGTAAAGCAGCAACGTATAACGCGTAGACATTGCGACGTTGGCGGCGAAAGGCATCATCGGCATACTTTTCGCTCTCTTTGTTCTGGTCCTTTCTCATCAACATATCTACAACAGGCATAGCGCATCGACCTTGGCCAGAGAACAAAAGAGAACGCATAAATTGATGTGATGATGTGCCACGTAAACGTCGTCAGCATTACCCTTTATCCTGCCAACCGTTAGATAGAATAACGGCAAACAATTTAATCATTCCATCCATTTAGAGTGCCTTAGTAGCGCGATTTATCATATTACAAACATAAAATGCTCTTCATTGGCGCATGGAGGCAGCAGACAAAAACATTACGCTTAATTCTCACTGCTATTCTCACGATTATCTGGCTTTATTATCGCTGTGCGCCAAGGGAAAACGGCATTTCCAGGCTTTGTACGAAAACTGCTTCAATCAACCAGCGGCAGGTTAATGTTGGCAGCGGTGGTGTAATGAATATGCGTAGCAACAGCCAATCTGCAATAATGTGCCATCGGTTACTTAACCTTTCGCTGTTTAGATCAAGGAGAGAATGACATGCGTCTGCTACTCGCCCTGCTACTGCCGTGGCTTCAGTTCTTTACCATCGGTCGCCCTTTTGCCGGGCTTATCTGCCTGGTACTCCAGCTTACTATCATTGGCTGGGTGCCCGCGGCGATCTGGTCTGTCTATGCGCTGAGCCAATATCAAACCGATAAAAAGATTCGTAACGCTTCCGGCAGATAGTCCTCCTGCCCAGCACCTTAACTATCCCGCCCAGTAAGGCGGGATAGTGCTTTATAACGCCCATATACGTGCTCCCCTTCTGACAACGCCAATCCTCGATAGTCCCACCAAAACGAAAAAGTGAAACGCCCTGTTCCATAACACGGTAACGACAGCGCCTCATTTTTTTGCCAATATGAGAAATAGTCTCATATAAAACTTTTTCTCATAAAAGGAATACCCATGAAGCCCAAGGTTCTCGTCACAACACTGCTTGTCACAGCGGTTAGCTCTGTTGCTCATGCCCAGGAACGTATTGCCACCTTTGATTTAGGCAGCCTGGATACGCTGGATGCACTGGGTGTTAGTGACCAAATCGTGGGGATTCCCAAACAGATTCTGCCCGACTACCTGTCAACCTATAACGACGACGCGTATACCGACCTTGGCGGCTTACGCTCTCCTGACCTTGAAGCCGTTGCCGCAAGCGAGCCCAGCCTTATCCTTTACACTGGCCGTCAAGGCGAGTGGGAAGCGGAGTTCGAAGAGATCGCCCCGGTGCTCAATACCAGCCTACAGGGCGATGATTACTTGGTAGCCTTTGACGACAACGTGCGCCAGCTTGCCAGCCATGCCGGTGTTGAAGAGCGCGCTGAAGAAGCACTAAAAGAGCTGCACACCGATATTGAAAACCACCGCCAAGCGCTGGATGAAGCGTTGCGCGTACTGGTGGTTACCTCCAATGACGGCAACCTAGGGTTGAACACCCATCCGGTCGTCCATGACGTACTGGGTATCAACACATTAGAAATGCCAGATAGTGTTACCAGCATAACGCGCGGTAGCCGCACCTTTACGCCGCTGACGATGGATGCCATTGGTGAAATCCAACCCGACGTATTGCTGGTGGTTGACCGCAGCGCCGCCATTGGTAACGACGCCGCTGATACCGATGCGTTAACGCAAGCGCTAGCAGACGCGGGCACACCGGATACACGCCTGGTCGTACTGCCCCCGGCCCTTTGGTACTTATCAGGCGGCGGCCTGCAGAGCCTGAAACTGCAAGTTGATGAGGTCGTTGAAGCGCTATAAGCGTCTACCACGATGCATGACCAAGCCCCCGTGTCGCTAGACCGGGGGCTTTTCATTAGGTATCAATGCTTAACGTATACAATGGAGCGCACCAGTCACCCGGGCGGCGTATGTCCGTTGGTTTGGCGACCAACGTGCCCATTTATTGTGATGAGTCGCTTTTGGCGTATAACGAAGCACTGCCGCCGCAAGCTCCTCCAATAGTGCCTGTCCCAAACGGCTTACCGAACTGGTAAATGCCGATTGGGTCGATTAAGCAGCACGCTCGATAAGGTTTTACTTGGCCTCTAGCTGCGCATTCACAATCGGCGTAAGATAGGTAGGCTGCTATGCAGCAATGTTCTCAGGGCGGGGTGAAAGTCCCCACCGGCGGTGATGGTACCTTTCCTAACGAAAGCGGCCTAAGCCCGCGAGCGCTCTCACTGGTCTGCCCGTGAGAGGTCAGCAGATTCGGTGAGAAACCGAAGCCGACGGTGATAGTCCGGATGAAAGAGAACGGCATCCATTCAACGGCGTTATTCCACGGTGAAAGCCCCCTGGAGGCGTACGTTATGCCTATGGCGGATGCCGAATGCCCTGATTCTGGTACCACTTATCCAAGAGAATGACCATGAATCAGACCTTTCCTTTAACACTCTCCTCACATACCACGTCCCAGCGCATTGCGTTTATCCAGGGCCATTGGCACAACGATATCGTCGGCCAGGCCTACCAGGCATTTATTGAGGAAGTGGAGCGCAACGGTTTATCTGCTGACCAGGTGGATACGTTTACCGTTTCAGGCGCCTATGAAATTCCGCTGCAAGCCAAGGTACTGGCTGAAAGCGGCCGCTATGGCTCGATTGTCGGTGCTGGCTTTGTGGTAGATGGCGGCATCTATCGCCACGACTTCGTCGCTCACGCGGTCATCGACGGCATGATGCGCGTCCAGCTCGACACCCAAGTGCCAGTCATTTCGGTGGTGCTCACGCCGCACCATTTCCATGAGCACAGCACTCATCACGACTTTTATTTCCAGCACTTCCTGACCAAAGGTAAGGAAGCCGCCAGTGCGTGCCTGAACACCATGGAAAATCTGCACCGCGCACGCAAACTTAGCGACGCGTAAGCACTATCCTGGCCCGGCGAATGCCGGGCCAAGAGCCCCATCAGCGAACGTAATTCTCTGCTTGATTCTCCTGCTCTACTCACGCCTCATTCACATCCAGCAGATAGCTATAAAACGCCGTGTTGCGCTGCCAGCCAAGCGTTTCATACAGGTGCTGCGCGCGCTTGTTCTCCACCTGCGTCATCAGTACCAGCCTTGCGACGCCGTGGTCCTGGGCCAAATCGGCGGCGGCGCTCATTAGCGCCCGGCCTACGCCTTGGCGGCGATACTCAGGCAGCACGTAAAGATCGTTCAACGTCCATCGTGCATTCATGCCTACCGTCGATAAGCCGGGAAAAAGCTGCACAAAACCGCTGATTGTTCCCTGCGCCTCTTCACTCACCAGAATGAACGAGTCGCCCAACCCAAAGCGCTGATTTAAAAAGTAGCGGGCGCCCTTTAGGTCGCTTTGTTGCTGATAAAACTGGCGATAGTCATCCAGCAGCACGCTAAGCGCGTCCAAGTCATCAAGTACGGCAGCCCGAACATTATTCACAGTGGCGCTCCTTAAAAAGAGGTGGGAATAGGCAAGTCTCTCGTTATAGTGGCTCTTGGTGAAGGACCAGTTTATTAAATAGCGAGGGAACCAGTGAAGCAGCGAACGCCGTCGAGTGAATGGCTTATTGATGCCTTGGCGCTACAGATTGGCACCCAAGAGACCACCACGCTGGTACATCAGCTTTACAGCGCGTTGCGCCGTTGGATTCAACACGGCGAACTGGCCGCCGGGAGTCATTTGCCCTCTTCACGGCACCTAGCGCGCGGCTTGGGTATCAGCCGTAATACCGTATTAGCGGCAATGGACCGCCTGCTAGCCGAGGGGCTAGTGGTTTCTCGGCGGGGCGCGGGCATGTATGTGGCCAACTTGCCTACGCTTCCGACTCATCCCAAGCCACTTTTGGAAGCGGCGTTTAGCTACTCAACACGTGGGCAGGCGCTGATTGACCGCTGCGGCACGCTAAGCCAGCACTATCAAGCGTTTGCGCCGGGCGTGCCGGGGCTGGATCTGTTCCCCCACGCTCAGTGGCAACGCCTTTTAAGGCGCCACTATCGCCAGGCCGATACGGCATGGCTTTCCTATCAAACGCATGGCGGCTTGCCCGCGCTGAAAGAGGCATTGGGTGATTACCTGACGCTTTCCCGCGCAGTGCGCTGTCACCCTGAGCAGATTGTGATCACGCAAGGCGCGCAGCAGGCGTTCGAGCTGGTGGCCCAGCTGCTGACCGATAGCGGCGACACAGTGTGGATGGAAGAACCCGGCTACGGCGGCGCGCAAACCTGCTTTTTGGCAGCGGGACTGAACATTATCCCTGTCCCGGTGGATGAAGAGGGACTAAATCCGTTGCTTTGTCCAGCTAATACGCCTTCGCCGCGGTTGATCTACGTGACGCCCTCCCACCAATACCCGAGCGGCGTTACCATGCCGGTTCCACGACGCTTGGCATTACTCGAACACGCCGCCAGGCACGGCGCCTGGGTTGTTGAGGATGACTACGACAGCGAGTTTCGCTACGACACGCCGCCCACGCCGTCGCTTCAAGGTTTATCGGAACAGGCGTCGGTCATCTATATCGGCACGTTCAGCAAGGTGCTCTATCCAGGGCTTAGGCTGGGTTATATCGTGCTGCCCGAGGCGTTGGCCGATACGTTTCGGTTGGCTCACGCTCGCCTGCACCGCGAAGGCAACTATCCCATTCAGTCGGCGCTTGCTGAGTTCATTGCCAAAGGTGACTTTTCACGCCATATCGCCCGAATGCGCATGGGCTATCGCCAGCGCCAAGCCTGCCTGCGCCGTGCACTGGCCCCTGCTATTGACGCCGGTTTAAAGCTCTCCTCAGGCCATGCGGGGATGCATCTGGTCGCCGAGTTGGATACTTTAAATCAGGAAACGCGCCTGGTTGAGCTGGCCCAACAGGCACACATTACGCTCCCCCCACTCTCCCGGTACTATCTGGGGAAACCTCAGCGTGCGGGGCTTGTGCTGGGCTATGCGGGTGCGACGGAGGATGAGCTACTACGTGCGGGCCGCTGGCTCAGCCACGCATGGCTAAATCTAACATCGTTATAAATTCTGACATTTTTATAACTAAAACAGGGGAATCACTATGGCGAACGAATTTATCGCCCCCGATGGGCACGCCCGCTGCTACTGGTGCGGCGGTGCACCGGAGTTTCTGCCCTACCACGATAACGAGTGGGGCTTTCCGGTTGATAACGATCAGCGCCTGTTTGAAAAGCTCTGCCTGGAGAGCTTTCAGTCCGGCTTGAGCTGGCGGACGATTCTCAACAAGCGCGAGAACTTTCGCGCGGCCTTTCATCACTTCGATTTTCATCAGGTCGCGCGTTTTGATGAGTGTGATGTGGAGCGATTACTGCAAGACGCGGGCATTATTCGCCATCGCGGCAAAATTGAGGCGGCGATCAATAACGCGCAACGGGCACAGGAATTAGTCATACAGGAAGGTTCGCTGGCGGCATTCTTCTGGCGCTTCGAGCCAGCACATGATGCGTTAAAAGCGCCGCAAACCCAGACCGTCTCGCCTGAATCCATCGCGCTCTCCAAAGCGCTGAAGAAACGCGGCTGGAAATTTATAGGCCCCACTACGGCCTTTGCGTTGATGCAGGCGATGGGGCTGCTCAATGACCATTCGCTGACCTGCGTAACACGTGAACGCGTAGAGCAGGCACGCTTGCAGTTTCAGCGGCCCGTCTAGGGCTTCTACATACGTTAGGACGCCAACAGTCGCCTGGCGGACGGCGTCAGAAACGGCCATGCTTAGAGCAGCTCAACGGCCTGCGTATTCTCGGTATGCCTTCTTGTAGTAGTGTATCGACTGACACGCTTATCTATACACCAAACAGCAGCAGAACATAACGTTCTCAACGGGGTTTAATGTGGCTCAACCGCTCTCTTCGCAAGCAGACTCTCACGCATCGCGATGCAAAGCATGGAGCGTACATGCTCTCACCGCTAGCGGCGTACTACTGGGCGTCATGGCGCTATTCGCTTTGATCGACGACAATCCGGTGGCTTGCCTGCTCTGGCTGGGGGCGGCGATGATGGTAGATGGCTTCGACGGCACGTTGGCGCGCAAGTATGAAGTGAAAACCATCCTGCCGCACTTCGATGGCTCAACACTGGATATGGTCATTGATTACCTTACCTGGGCGTTTATTCCCGCCCTGTTTATCTACTACTTTATCGATTTGCCGACCGGTTTTTCACTGCTGGCGGTGTTTATTATCCTGCTTTCGTCGATGTTCTGTTTCTGCAACACCAATATGAAAAGCCAGGATAACTATTTTGTTGGCTTTCCGGCCGCCTGGAATATCGCTGCGGCCTATTTCTACATTCTCGACTTCCCGCCTTGGCTTACCTTTGCCGCCATCATCGTCCTGGCCATTCTCACCGTGACCCGCATGAAGTTCCTGCACCCCTTCCGGGTGCGCAAATTTATGCCGCTTAATATCGCCGTTACGTTGTTGTGGTGCCTCTGTGCAACGCTTCTTATTCTCCCAAGCACTGAGCATGCCGTTTGGGCACTATGGGGATGGGGCGTCGCCTCGGTCTACTTTTTTGGCATGTGCTTATGGCGGACAGCCCAGGAGTGGTTCGTCTGAACCCGACATTGGTTAACAAGGAGGTAGCACGATGTCGCTAACCCCGACTCAGGAGAAGAAATTCAGAGCCCTGGCGGCAGACATCGAAGGAATTGATGTCGAGGTCTACGAGCGTTTTGGGCGCGACCCATTGGCGCCGATCATCGGCCTTGGCAAGCCGAACCTGCGCATCGGCTTTTTTGGCCGCGACCCAGGTCGCGACGAGGTGCGTCACGGCGAGCCGTTTATCGGTGCCGGTGGTCAGTTGGTCAGAAAAGCGCTTTATGAGCAGCTCTACGGCGAGACGATGCCGGATTTTGAGGCATCAAAAGCCGTGGGCGAGCACTTTTTCTGGATCAATACCGTGCCCTACAAGCCCCTAGGCAACAAGGCGTGGTCGATGAAGGTTAAGCGTCACTTTCACGGTTTAATGAACGAAGTGCTGATATCGCGCTGGGAAGGACGAACGCTGATTACGCTGGGCCGAGAAGCGTTCCTGTGGTTCGGTATCGGCCGCTCAAAAGAGGAGCGTGCGCGCCTGGAAGCCTTCTGGAAGCAAGAGGACCGCTTTGAGAGTAGCATCGAGGTGACACTAGAAGATGACAAGGGCGCAGCGCAAACCTTTACGCTCTACCCGCTGCCGCACCCCTCGCCGCTCAATCAGACCTGGTATGCGCGTTTTCCGGGCCTCTTGAAACAGCGCCTGGAACAGCTGGACGTGCGCCAAGACAACCTCACCCTGTGACAGCGGCCTATTTAAAACAACATCTAAAGGGCACCGCTATGAAACCCAAGATCAGCCTGATTACCCTCGGTGTGCATGACCTAAAGCGCGCCATCCAGTTCTATCGGGACGGCCTGGGACTGCCAGAACACGAGACAGACAGCGACGAGGTGGCCTTTTTCAAGATGGAAGGCGCCTGGCTATCGCTCTTTCCCAGAACGTCATTGGCTAAGGATATCGGCATTGCCGACGACTCAAAAGGTGGTTTCAGCGGTATCACGCTGGCCCACAACGTCGCCAGCCAAGAGGCCGTTGACCAAGTGCTTCAACAAGCGGTTGCCGCAGGCGCCGAGCTAATCAAACCAGCAGAAGAAGTGTTCTGGGGCGGTTACTCCGGTTATTTTCGCGACCCGGAAGGCCACTACTGGGAAGTCGCCTACAACCCCTTTATGGATCTGACGTGAGTTACTAGCCCAGAGGTTCATCCCCCGCGCCTGCGGGGAGTGGATAAAAGATAAATTCAACATTATCCGTCTTATCTTGAGTTTGGTTCATCCCCATGCCAGTGAGGAACATATCTCCATGAGCCATTAGGACGTTCAGGACTTGAGTTCATCCCCGCGCCTGCGGGGAACGGCTCTCAACAAAATCATAGACTTTTAAAAAAACAGGTTCATCCCCGCGCCTGCGGGGAACGGCTTGGCCTCGGCAGCCAGTAAGCGGTCGTATTCGGTTCATCCCCGCGCCTGCGGGGAACGGACATGGCCGCGTATTATCGGCATAAAGAGGCGCGGTTCATCCCCGCGCCTGCGGGGAACGGATGCGCTCACGATGGTAGGCCAAGCGGTACAGCGGTTCATCCCCGCGCCTGCGGGGAACGGCCCCCAATCAATGTTTGTGACCGATTGCAGGTCGGTTCATCCCCGCGCCTGCGGGGAACGGTTTGGATTTTCCGTTCAGTATAGGCTCTAGGTACGGTTCATCCCCGCGCCTGCGGGGAACGGTACAAAGGTGTCAGGAATCCCCGGCGTAAGACCGGTTCATCCCCGCGCCTGCGGGGAACGGAGAAGATCACAGCTCCCGAGTTAGCTGAATCTCGGTTCATCCCCGCGCCTGCGGGGAACGGCTAAAACCATTAGGGTTTGGCCCCATAGTCATCGGTTCATCCCCGCGCCTGCGGGGAACGGGACGCTATATTGGCAATGGCGCTATCGGTCGCCGGTTCATCCCCGCGCCTGCGGGGAACGGGCCAATTCAGGGACACTAGCGAGTATATGCGCTCGGTTCATCCCCGCGCCTGCGGGGAACGGGTTTGCAAGCCGCGCGTAGCAACGCCAGCGCCCGGTTCATCCCCGCGCCTGCGGGGAACGGCAGTCCTTAACCGTGCCATCACCACCCACCACCGGTTCATCCCCGCGCCTGCGGGGAACGGGGCCTAGAAAAAATTCAAGATAATGCCGGTAATCGGTTCATCCCCGCGCCTGCGGGGAACGGACATCAACTGCTGCATTCATTGCAAAATCTCTGCGGTTCATCCCCGCGCCTGCGGGGAACGGGGCTCAATAATCAGCGTGCGCGTGCCGTCGGGCGGTTCATCCCCGCGCCTGCGGGGAACGGACCGGCACCGTATACCGACAGTTCAACCGCCGCGGTTCATCCCCGCGCCTGCGGGGAACGGGCGTAGAAAACGCCGGTAGCGCTGAGGCGCTTAGGTTCATCCCCGCGCCTGCGGGGAACGGCGCATAACTGAGGCTGCCAGTAACAGCCAGTTCGGTTCATCCCCGCGCCTGCGGGGAACGGTCTAATTGTAGTCAATTGTTTTCAAAAAGAAAAATCGCCAGCAGAAAATCTACCGGCGATTTTGATCATTTTTTGAACAGCTCTATATTATTAAAGAGCATTAAAAACAGTCACTTATCCTTAGGCGGCAAAAAACGCACCAAGCGTAGTCCGTCATGGTCAATGGGGACGCGGCGGTTATCGCCGAAGGTTTGAAACTCGAAACCGGATTCGTGGTTGCTGGCCCAAGCCATGGCGACGTTGCCGCCCTCCTCGGCCAATACCTCGATCTGCTCCCAGATCATTTCGCGGATACGCTTACTGACATCCCCCACATAGACACCGGCGCGAATCTCCAGCAGCCAGACGGCGAGCCGCCCACGCAAGCGGGGTGGCACGGCTTCGGTGACGACGACGAGCATGGCCATGTTAATGACTCCTGTGGCCGCTATCGCCTATTGATGCCGGCTCGGGGATGGCCGGCGGCACGGCATCAGCCGGGGTTGGTGGCGGTTCGATCTCGCCCGCTGCCAACACCTCTTCGATCATGGGAATGATGCGCTGGAGCAGCCGGGTCTGCTTGAAGGCGTCGCGGCAGGCAATGCGTACCTCGCGCTCCGGCATCGGCGGGTTCTTGGCCGCGATACGAAACGCCGCCGGAACCACGGTTTCGAATTTGACGATATCCGCGATGTCGTAGACGAAGCTCAATGGCTTGCCGGTATGCAGAAAGCCAATAGCCGGGGCGTAGCCCGCGGCCAGAATCGCTGCTTCGGTAATGCCGTAGAGGCAGGCGGTGGCGGCCGAGAGGCACTGGTTGGCCACATCGGCAGAGTCCCACTGCTTCGGATCGTAGCGCCGCCCCTGCCATTTCAGGCCGTGCTGTTTGGCCAGCACTTGGTAGGTCTTGCGTACCCGTGCGCCTTCTATGCCGCGCAGCTGTTCGACACTGCGCCGAGAAGGTGGCTCCTCGCCAAAGCGCAGCTCGAACATCTTGCGAACGACCTTGAGCCGCAGGCTTTCGTCAAGTGCTAGCTGGGCCTGATAGAGCAGCTTATCCGAGCGCGCGCCACCTGGCTGCCCGGCGCTGTAAAGCCGCACGCCCGCATCGCCCACCCAAATCAGCAGCGTGCCCACCGTGGCGGCCAGTTTGACCGCCGCATGCGAGACCCGCGTGCCGGGTTCCAAAAGCAGGCAGGCCACCGAGCCCACCGGGATGTGCATACGCTCGCCGTTGACCTCGTCGATGACGACGAACGCGCCGTCGCGCACGTCGATCTGGCCCATGCCGACGAAGATCATCGACATGCGGTCCTTGAGGGGGATAGGCTTGAGGGGAATGAAGCTCATGAGTCACTCCGGTACGCGACGTAGCAGCAGCATTCCGCAGCCAAATGCCCTAGCGCGGCCGATGCCTTGCTGCAGAGCGTGACCGAGACGCTCGGGATCGACCACCTCCAACAGGCCTTCGTAATCCACGCTAGAGTAGCGGATAGGTTGCCCGCCCTCTTTCTTGCTCAGCGCGTGCTGGCGATAAGCACCTACTTCTGGCTTGACCGGCAGCGTGAAACCGAAGCTTTCAGCACGGCTTTTGAGCCACTGGCGCGCCGCAGCGTCCATCGCCTCGACGCAGACCTGGCTCGTGCGCTCCCCTTTGGGGAAGGGGTAGCGCGCATCCATCAACACATCGGCGCGGCGAGAGCGACGGCCCTCGCCCACCGGTTTTGCGATGGTAGGGTTAGCACGCAGACGAAAGGCCAGTCGTTCACCTGCAACGAGCTGAGGCGAGAACGCCTTGCACTGCACCTCAAACCCATCCATGGTTTCCGGAGCTTGGGTCGAATAGACATAAAAGCGCGGCAGCCCGGCACTCTTGCCATTGGCGTCTTCTTCCATTTCCTGACGAAAGATGAACGGCCGCTCGCCTGGGGGCACATCGGGAAACAGCCGCCAGAGCAATTGGTGGGCGGTATAGGCGCCGCCTTCCAGCACGTCGAAAAGCTCGGCGCGGTTAAGACAGTTGAGATCCAGCCTGACACTTGAAAGATACATTAGCGCTCTCCTTTCAGCGTTTCGATGCGCCGGTTTTCCAGGCGAGGGCCGAACTGCCAGCGACGGCGGTGTAGCGGCTCGTCCCATACCTCGCTAGATTCGTTGGCTGTATCGCTGCCATCGAGTGCATCGGCATCGCCTTCCCAGGCGTAAAGCACTTGCTCGGGCAGGCACAATAGTTGCTGATCCTTCTTCTCGTTACCGACCATCGCAAGCCAGGTGCGCTCAGGATCCAATGCGCTTTCAAAGCGGTGATCCAGCGCCTGGCGCCAGTGGCTGGCCTCGACCACTGTGGGTAACAAAGGCGCGGCTAAGGGGCACGCCTTGCGGCCGAGATAGAGCGGAAAACGGGGTTTTTCTAGCGCCGCCTTGAGCTCATCGAGCGACCAGAGGGCGTTAGCGGTGAGACGCACCGCCACGCTCCACAGTCCATCGCAGCGGTAGTCTCTTGAGGAGAGAATGGTATTGAGCGCTTCTTTAGGCACCGCCAACTCCTCGCGGCGGGTGCGGTGGGTTACCTTTGATTGCGAAGAAGGCATCTGCACGGTGTGATAATCGCGCATTAAAAGCCCCGGCGAGCGCTGCTTGACCGCTACCTGAAGGCCTTCGCGCAGGCGGCGCTGACCGTCATCGTCGTCGCGTTTGATACCCAGCGCCGCCCCGATCAGCCCCAGAATGGCGCTACGGCTTGGGTAGGTGGCCGTCGGCCGCGTCTCGCCAACGGCGGCCTCGCCCCAGCTCGCCATGGGCGCATAGAGGCGAAAAACCAGATGGTGTGGCATATCGCCTCCGCTTAGTCGTCGCCCTTGAGGAAGGTCAGCAGCTCTTGGAGGCTGCCTTTGACGACATTGCCTTCCAACTTGGTGCTGTTATATTCCGGCGTCGCCGAGAGGATAAAGCGACGATCTGCCCCCGCACCGTAAGCGTCATCGAACGCCTGGGCTTGGGTTTCTAGTTTGTTGATGGCGCTGACAGCCTGCGCTTCGCCATTGATCGGTTGCAGGAAAGACGCTGACAGTGAGCGCGGTTGCTGATCGCCCTTTTCGGCCAAGACGTAGCTGGCGTGGGCGCGAGAGCCGTAGCTGTTCTGCTTACCCTTGGGCGAGATCTTGACGGCGGATTCCACCAGTGCGCCGATAGCGCGGTCGGCCAGCTCTGTATTGCCTTGGAGGTTCTCGACCAGCAGATCCCGGTCGATACAGAGGTAGAGGTAGAACAGCCCGGCGGCGAACCCGGCCTCGCCGATATGCGCTGCCCCGCGGTCGCTGTCGCCGCTATTGAGGTCATCGACGGCGGTGAAGTAGTCGTCCTCGACTTCGGCGGCGTGGACGGTGATGGCGTGGGCCACCTGGCAGGCGGCTTCGACACTAAATTGGGAAATCTTGTTTTTATCGCCGGTTAGCATGCGTCCAAACAGAGCGATATCAACAGCCGTCGGGCGTCTTGCAAGAACCTCAATAATTTCTTTTTCATTTGGTAAGCGATTCTCGCTTCCCAGCACATCTACCAATTTTTCTAAAGCTGCTAATTCCTCGGGACCAATATGGACTAGCTGCTCGGTCTCATATCCATGACTTTCTTTGCCGCTCGCCTTCCCAAAAACAGCAACGATCTGCTTTACACTATTTTCAGCGGTTTTGTCGTCAGCATTTGCTTTTTTCATACGTTCATACAGCTGCTTGCCCAGGCGCTTGGTACGCGTGCCCTTGTGGCCGTCGACCGCCGATTCGAACAGCTCGGAGGTGCGCCAGTTGCGCTTGAGGCTTTGCGAAGAGATGCGCAGCCGCCGCGCGCCGCCCATGAAAGCCGTTTTGGGACGGCCCAGGTCGTCGCGGTTAAGGTTGGAGGGCGGGTAGGAGGTCAACAGGTGAAGCTGGATAAAGTGGCTCATGGCAAGTTTCCCGAATAAAAGTGTGCTGAATAGTGAAAAGTGACTGTTGTCAGGTAGCGGCCGCCGTTCAGTCGCCCTCGGCCGGTTTCCGAGCGCGCGCCTGAAAGTAGGCGTCGCTCATGACAAAGGCGAAACGCTGAGTGGCCTCGGCGCGGTACTGGCCGCGCTGCTCGCGATCCCAGAGCGCGACCATATCGGCCAGGCGAACCACGCTGACGGCCTCATTGCCTGCCAGTTTGAGCGCGCGGCGAAAGCGGCGAATCAGCTCTTCTGAGGTATGGCAATCAAGCAGCTGCTGAAAGCGCAGATCACTCATTCGCGGGGTATCACCGGTACTGGGGCGCTTCTCGCCCAGGCGTTTGCCCAGCGGGGCATCGAATGTCTCGGCGCGCAGCTCGCTCGCGACGGCGGCGATGACCGCCCAGGTTTCGATGCGCTGAGCACGTGACGTTTTGGGCGGAGTCTCCTGCCAGGCCTTCGATTCGAGCGCCTGCCAAAGATGGCGGAACGCCTCGGTCAGCATGGCAGATTCGATGGTATCGCAGCGGCGCAGTACGGCGCGTACGGCGCGCGGATAGCTCGGTGCCTCGGTGATCTTTTTCAACGCAGGAGGGTCGAGCGTCAGCCGCTGCCACCAGCGACGCAGCACATAGGCCTCATTAGAGGTAAGCGCGTAGCAGTAACCTTCTACCGCATCGCCTTTTATGGCCTTCTCTTCTGGCGCTTGCGACGGCGTTTTTTCTACCTCACTCATGCGGTACTCTCCTCATTACGTTCAATCTTGGGCGCCTTCAGATCGAAACCACCGACGTCGGCAAATGCCTGTATCGTCTTGCCGACTTTCTTGCCACTGCCGTTCAGGTACGCCAGAAGGTAGCGCCGCGCGCTGGTGATGCGTTCGAGCTGCTGCATCTTCATGCCTTCCAGCGGGCCGCTGATGGCTTGGGCATCGAACAGCGCCACTGCTTCACGCTTGAGCGCTAGGTACCACTGGCGATGAGTCTCAGGCGTGAGCGTCGGCGTCGCCGTTTCATCGCGCAGCGCCTCGCCCATCTCGCGCAGGGCGGTGAAAAAGGCAAGCTCGGTTGCCTCGAAAAACTGAGCATCGATCTGGCTCATATCGCCCTTGGCATCTTCCGGGCGCTTGAACCAGGCGCGCTTGAGCTGATTGCGCAGCGTCCAACTGATATCCGAGGCCAGATCGACGAAGCGCTTGGCCCAACCGCGCAGCGTTTCCTGATGCGCTTCGGGCACGCCCACCAGCGGCATTTCCACGCTGTACCAACCGCGCGGCTTCATGTTGTCCATGTCATAGCCGAACACCCAGAGCCGGGCATGTTTGAACAATGCCTCGAATGCTTCGCCGTCTTCTCGCGCAGCCTCCACTTGGCGATACTTTTGCAGGTGGTGAGTGACCACGCGCGCGGGCAGCGCGCCGCTCACGGCTTCATCTTCCAGCACCAATCCCGGCCAGTGACGGTAGCCAAGCCCCCCGGGCTGGCCCTTGCTGGAAAGCGGTAGCTCATCGAGCTTTTTAGGATTAAGGCGGCGATAAGGTGTGAGCGGGTGGCGCCAGGGGCCATCATAGTTGGCGCCCTGCTTTTTGGCGCGCAGGTGGCGCACCGGGTGCGTCGCCTCGCGGCCGCAAAGGTCGCACTCGCCCGGCGTGTCGTCGAATAGCAGCCTATAGCGCCTGGGCATCGACCAAAAAGCGTGCAAGGGGTGCACCTGCTCGGGCAAAACCTCGGTGCCTTTCTTGTCGCTGACGCGGGTATCCTTCATCCAGAAGAACAGATCGCTATCGCAGGCTTCAGGCGCGCGCCATGTCTGCCCCGGCTGGCCCACCGCATCCGCGGGCATGACGTTGGGCCAAAGCCGCGCCCACAGCGGTTTGCTTTCGTCTTCCGGCAGAATCAGCGTGGTTAGCGGCCCGCCGCCACGCAGGCCTACGCGAATGCCCGCGCCACCGGCGGGCGCGTTGATCTGCATGGTATAAAGCGCCAGCGCCGCGCACTCCGGGCAAGCAGTCTCCACCCGGCCGCGTTTGACGAAGAAGTCGGTGTTGTTCTTGATGCCGTTGGCGCCGGGGGAATCGATCAAAAGGCCCGCGACCGGCGCGTCCTTGACGTCGTCCAGCGGGTCCAGGTCCTGCATGAAGCGCGGGCCCTCGCCATCAAGCTCGAAGGCGGAAGCAAAGGGAACCAGCAGATCGTCAAGCTCAGCTACGCTGGGCGGCTTCTGATAACGATCCAGCCAGGCATCAGTATTTCTGGGCGTCATCGCCGTCTGCAGCAGCGCGATCAGGAATTGCCAAGCCGCACCCTGGAAGTCGGCGCGGGGGAGTGCCAGATCGAGCACGTTCGGGTCGGCGAGAGCCGAGGGTGGCCGGTATTCAATTCGGCCGCCTTGATGACGAAAGGGCAGCCATTTCGATATCAGCAGGTTCATTTATTATCCTTCTTTTGAAAAAAAATCGTCCTGAACAGCTGCACGCATGCGCCGCCAGCAAATTTCAACGCAATTCCTGCCCAATCCCAATCATCGATTTTCCAGAACATATCCCGAATCCAATCACGCATGTTTTCTTCCTCGAGCCAATTATTTCCATCAGCTTAGCCGAGAAAAAAAATAAGTTACTAGCGCAAAATGATTGTAGTGATTTTTTTTCTAGATTAGTGGCATAGTTACATTGTTCCTCTAATTCAGAGGATGAACCGTTACTGGCGCAAACAGCCAATCGTTCCCCGCGTCAGCGGGGATTTTATTTTTCAAAACTAACCCCCCACTGCTCATCGTAACCACACTGGTCGTCCTCCTCAGGCAGCCAAGGCTGAACGAAGCGCAGGGCACGGTGGCGCTCCTGCAGCGCTTCCCACTGCTGGGTATAGTGCCCCGGAAGTTGAGCCAGTTTCTTGACCTGGCTCTCCCTCAGGCGACATCGGCTCAGTCGGTCGGCGTGGCGGTGATCTTCTACCCAGAGCACCAGTTCATCTCCCCGGCGCTTGAGCAGCACGACCTCGACACTTTGCTCGTCGCTGAGCCGGGTGCCCATCTCGCGCTCCTCCTGCCACGGGTCGAAGTCGCCGTTGAGGTGGTAGCCGTCTTCCAGATTCAATGCGTTGTGGGTGGCCATCGAGATCGCCTGCTTATCCATACCGGTGCGCTCGAAGTGCGCCAGATCAAACGCTTCGGGGAGGTCATCCGTCGAGGCAGCGTAAACGCCTTCGATCAAGGTACGCGCCTCACCCGGCATGGTGATGGCGCCCTGCTCGCGCAGCACACGCTGGGTCAGCCAGATCAGCGAGGTGTCCTTGTAAACGGCTTGGGTGCCGCGATGCGCCTGGCTCAGCCAATCAGCGCCGGGGGTATCGCTCCACGCGGGGGCGAGTACCTGCAGCACGGGCGCGGGGCGTTCGCCGCGCTGGTGGCGCTGCAGCCGCCCGGCGCGCTGTATCAAGAGGTCGATGGGCGCGATGTCGCTGACCATCTGGTCGGCATCACAGTCCAGGCTTTCCTGGAAGACTTGGGTGGTGACAATCACTTGTCCACTTCTCAAAGGCGGCGTGGAATCCTTGCCGAAGCGACGAATGACCTCGGACTCGATCCGCTGGCGGTCCACCATGGCAAAGCGGGCGTGGAAGAGCAGGCACCGCTCCGGATCGGGGTGGCGCTCGCGTAACGTTTGATAGGCGCGGATCGCATCATCGACGGTGTTGCGCACCCAGACGATGCACTCGTCCGCTTCCACAGCGGCCAGCACGCGCTCGATGGCTTCGTCTTCGCTTTCAAGCCATGCGATGGCCACGCTGCGTGCGACTTCCGGACGCGTCTTGACGGGCACCTCGTGGGTAGCGCCCTTTCCACAGTGGGTCAGCATCGGGTAGTCGTGTGCTTCAAGCGGACGGGGATCAACGCCCAAGCCGTGGCGCCACGCGACTGTCAGCGCCTCGCGCATGGCGTGCGGCAGCGTGGCCGTCAGCAGAATGGCGCTGCCTCCTTGGCGGGCGTGGTGGGCCAGCAACTGGTGCAGCAGGGTCTGCATGTAGTGATCGAAGGCGTGGACTTCGTCGATGATCAGCACCTTGCGCGCCAACCCCAGCAGACGAAGCGACTGGTGGCGAAACGGCAAACCACCCATTAGCGCCTGGTCAATGGTGCCCACACCCACATCGGCCAGCAACGCCTTCTTGTTCGAGTCTGCCAGCCAGCGGTTGCACTGGGTCGAGGCGCTGGCGTCTATCGCGTCATAGTCGTCGTGGTCGGGCTGTACGATGGTTTGCTCAAACGCTTCATTAAGCGCCCGCGCGCCGTGGGCTAGTACCAGCGAGGGCCTTGAGGCAGCGCTGTAGAAGCGGTGATGAAGATCCCCTAGGCGGGTGTACATGGCGTTGGAGGTTGCCATGGTAGGCAGCGCGAAATAGAGCCCTTCGCCGTGGCCATCGGCCAGCAGTCGCTGGGTCAGAATACAGGCGGCTTCAGTCTTGCCCGCGCCGGTCACGTCTTCGAGGATGAACAGCTGCGGCCCAGCTTGAAGCGGCAAGTCTTCCGCCTTCTGCTGCAGCGGGGTCGGCGTCACCTTGCCTGAAAACCACTGTGCCAGCCCGGCGTAGGGCACGGGCTCCGGCGGGCATGCAAAGCCGGTGGCGTTCAGCACCGCTTCGGCCTGCTCGAGCGCTCGCGGCCAGTAATCGCCCAGCGGCATCGCCTTCTGGCAGTAGGGAAAGTAGTCGCGGTGCGAGCCCAGCCAGTCGCTGAGCGTCGCCCACCCGGCTACCGTCCAGCTAAGTGTCTTGAAACGCGCCAGCCACTCTTCATCCAGCAGTTTTTCAACCGGCCAATCGGGCTCGACCAATGCGGCCCAGTCGGCGACGAAATCACCCGCAGCGGCGGCATCATCCAGCTCGCCATCATCGACGAAAAAGTCCGCAAATGTGAGTTGGCCGGTTGCTACGGGGCGGCCATGGTGGCCGAAAAACGGTGCCATCAAACTATCCATCGGCGCCAACAGCTTTCTGGCCGGCGCCTCCCCTTCTGGCCAGTGTAATAGACCCTCCTTGCGCCAAGCTTTCCAACAAGCGTCCCAGAGCAGCACTCCTAAACGGTCGTGACGCTGCTTATAGGGTTTGCCTTGCGGCGGGGCCATACCATCGAGCGCGAGCTTCAGCACTTCCTGAAAGGCGCGGGAGAACTTGCCGAGGTCATGAAGCCCTAATAAAAACACCATTAGCCGCCGCAATGGCTCGGGCTCAATACCCAGCTGCGCCGCCAGCTGCTTCGTCAGCGGGCGCTCCGGCGCAAGCAGGTGCCAACCAACGGCCGCTACATCCAGGCTATGCCAAGCCAACAGATGGCAAGCATCTTCTGTCTGCCCCGGCAGGGCCTTGCCGGCATAACGGTGATAGGCCTGCAGGCGTGAAGATCGAGTCGGCATGGTCAAAACATTCTCCCTTGATCTGGATGGCAGCCACGCCAGCTCAGTAAAATTAGCGAAATAACCAAAACCGACGGTAGCGTGTCTGGAAGTTGAAAGGAAGGTCCAAAACGACCAATGGATGAACGCGTTGCGTCATCATGAAAAAACCCGCTCTTGGTCGAGAGCGGGTTTTCCATTTGGCCGGCGGCTTCAGCGTCGCCACATAAATACGCCTTCCTCTTTGAGCCAAGCTATTCGTTACGTGTGGGTCAGCTTTTCCAATGCCGCCGAGGCAATGAACGCAGAGCGGCTTTTAATACCGTGCGTAGTAACGTATTTGTCGATCTGGCGGATGACGTGACCTGGCAACGTCACATTCACCTTTTCGGTTTTAACCAGGTAGGGCGTGATATTAATCTCGATGATTCCCCAGCCGTTCTCTTTCTTCTACCATGACTTTGGCTAGTGAATAGGCCTCATACGCTATCTGCCCATGGTCGAAATCGATTGCAAGTTCATTGTCGTTCGCCATTATCTAGTTCCCAAGCAAAAAAGCCCAACGGCACGATCCGTTGAGCTTTAGACTGGTGAATTAGTAACTTACCCATTCAAACAACAGCGATTCTTTCAATATGATTTTGCTCTTTATGCTCGGCTTGCCATAGGTCGTAGTTGGTCTGCATGGTCATCCAGTGCTTAGCGTTACCAATACCGCCATGCTCAAGCCTAACCGCAAAATCAGGGGAAATGCTGGCATGCTCATGCAAAACGCGGGATACCGCTGTGCGGGACATACCTAGCTTCTTGGAAAAATCAGTGACATTCAGCCCCAGCGCGGGCACGATCCGGCGGCGTAACAAGCTGCCTGGGTGCGGCGGATTCATCATCGTCATCACGTTATCCTCATCATAATCATCATCGTCATGCACAATATTTTTAATCTGTATATTTAGAGGCTGTGCAATCGTGGCTACCGCTCAAGTGGCGAAACCATCCGGTGGCCCTTGATAACCGTATCGTGTCGGTTATCAAGGAGCGCCGCCGTCAGTGGTAGTCTAAATAGTCAACAAGGTGTGCATCTTCCCCATCAAACGTAAATATCACTACCCAATTACCGTTTACATGCACTGAAAAAAAGCCCTTCTTATCACCTTTCAAGCCATGGAAATCAAAACCTGGTAAATCCATATCGTTTGGCTTGGTTGCGGCATCCAGTGCTGCCAGTATGTCTCTTAAATCGTCTACATGGTTAGGCTGTACTCCTTGGGGCTCCCCCCGCTCATAAAGCCGTTTCAGGCCTTTGTGTTTGATTTTCTTTATCATCGCATCGCTTTGCCTCCCTTGCCGTCGAATCTACACACATTGTAGCGCGTAACGCTACGCGTTACAATGTGTGTAGGCATTATGGGTACACCCCTTATACCCCTCCTTTTTATATATACGGTTCATCCCCACGCCTGTGGGGAACGGATCAAGCACTTCGGACAAATTCCGGGCGCCATCGGTTCATCCCCACGCCTGTGGGGAACGGAGGGTGCATGCATGAACGCAATCAGCAAAAAGCGGTTCATCCCCACGCCTGTGGGGAACGGGTAGGCCTGCTTTCCACGGCATCGCTCCTGTTGCGGTTCATCCCCACGCCTGTGGGGAACGGGGCTTGCATGAGTGATCGGCCAGCCGCCTTCTCGGTTCATCCCCACGCCTGTGGGGAACGGGATTTGTGGGGTGATGCAAAACAGACGCTGGGCGGTTCATCCCCACGCCTGTGGGGAACGGCACATCTGAAAGCCCAGGCTCAACATGCAGGCCGGTTCATCCCCACGCCTGTGGGGAACGGGATCTGTTGGGTCGCCGCTTCCTGCAAGGGTTCGGTTCATCCCCACGCCTGTGGGGAACGGTACGATGACCGTATCACCGTGGCACACCACCTCGGTTCATCCCCACGCCTGTGGGGAACGGCAATTGCTTTGGGTTATATGTGGCTGGCTAGGCGGTTCATCCCCACGCCTGTGGGGAACGGTGATTTAGATCGTGAAAGTAGCTGCGGCGCGTCGGTTCATCCCCACGCCTGTGGGGAACGGTCTGACCAATGCGGCGCTTCGGAATGAGCAGGCGGTTCATCCCCACGCCTGTGGGGAACGGCACACTACACGTGGTAGTAAAATCAATTTCGACGGTTCATCCCCACGCCTGTGGGGAACGGCTGAACTGCGTCTATTCCGCCAACGATCCAGACGGTTCATCCCCACGCCTGTGGGGAACGGATTGACACACATTCCTGCGGATGACCGTGATACGGTTCATCCCCACGCCTGTGGGGAACGGGACCAGCAAAATGCCACCAGCGGCACGCCGGGCGGTTCATCCCCACGCCTGTGGGGAACGGGATCGTCGTTAATGCTGTCGGTCATCGCGTCAAGGTTCATCCCCACGCCTGTGGGGAACGGGGTTACTTCGAGTGCACTAGGTGACAGAACCTCGGTTCATCCCCACGCCTGTGGGGAACGGCGTATCACGCAGGTAGATCTGTATGGGATTATCGGTTCATCCCCACGCCTGTGGGGAACGGGCCTCACAGCAGAAGCTTCAGATAAAACATACCGGTTCATCCCCACGCCTGTGGGGAACGGGCAGGAAGAAGCCCAGCGAGTAGCAGACAGAGCCGGTTCATCCCCACGCCTGTGGGGAACGGTCTAATTGTAGATGACTGTTCTGCAAGATAAAAATAGGCAGTAGAAAATCCACCAGCGATTTAGGTCAATTTTTGATCAGAAAGATATTCTTAAAGAACAGTAAAATCAGAATGTTGCAGGAATCTATAAAAATCGCACCAAGCCTCGGCCAAAGGTATAAGTATGCATCGTTTTTATGAAGAGCGACCTCTCTTATGGCATATACATTCGCCAACGGCGGGTTACTCGTGAAGGGCGCTCGTTAGTAGTGCGTATTGGATGATTCATTGGCTCAGCTACGCTCTCAAATATGCGCCCACCGCGAACGTAGCCGCCGCCAGTTGCTGACACTTGATGACCGGCTGCTAAGAGATATTGGCATCACCCGTGCCCAGGCACAAAGGGAGGGCCGTAAATCCTTTTGGAAACACACAACTTGAAGAGACCAGTATGAAAATCGCTGAATATTACTTACTCGATGTATTTACTCATCAGCCTTTCACGGGCAATCAGCTGGCGGTATTTTTAAACACCGACGGGCTGACAACAGCCACCATGCAGGCAATCGCCAATGAGCTTAATCTTGCCGAAACGGTGTTCTTAAGTGCGCCCATTGAGCCAAACCACTACCCGATGCGGATCTTTACGCCCACCCAAGAGCTACCATTTGCCGGCCACCCGACCGTCGGCACCGCGCAGCTTCTAGCCGAGCTTGGCTTGATTAGCCGTACGCAAACGCTGGTGCTTCACCCGCCGGTAGGCGAGTTACCCATTCGCTACTCAGGTGAGAACGCCGTGTTTACAACCGCAAGGCCCGCCAGCATTACGCCAAGCACACTGGACCAGCAATCGGCGGTGGCATTACTCGGCTTGCAACCCCATCAGGTCATCGGCACGCCGGTTATCTCATCCTGCGGGCTGGCGTTTCATCTGATCGAGCTGAGCGCCCCCGCAGCCCTAAAAAACATACACATTTCAGCAACCATATGGGCAGAGACCGTTGCCCCGAGCGGTGCGGAGCAAATATATCTTTACGCAACAGAAGCGGCTGACCGCTCAAAAGCTACGCTTCGAAGCCGCATGTTCTCCAGAGAACATGGCCTTTGCGAAGACCCCGCAACCGGCAGTGCCGCAGCGGCATTAACCGGGTATTTGGCAGCCCTTAACGAAACGACGCACTGGACACTCTATCAAGGCGTTGAAATGGGCCGCGCCAGCGTTATTGAAACCACCCTGTATAACGGCCTGGTTCAGGTAGGCGGCAGTGCTGTACTGGTGGGCAAGGGGGAGCTTTACTTGAGAGATTAACAAGCGGCTTGAAAGCCAACTAATCGTTCACTGATTGATCCAAGCATCGTTATCCTACCCAGCATTAAGATCAGCAGCGTATCCTCTATAACGCTATGGCAGAGACCCAAAAAGCACAGCGCAAGCGGCATAAGTTTGATACGTCGGTACCGCTCATCGGCCAGCGTCGCGAGTAGCTCCACGGCCAAGACGGTGTGGCTTCAATAGCAGCACCAACGCCACACAACAAAGCAGCGCCACGATTAGATCAAACGTTAGCGCGGTGATTTGTTGACCGGCTACTATCCCCAGTAGGCCGATACCGACGACGGGCAGCGAGATCGCCACATAGGCAACAACGAAAAAAGACGATACCGTTGCCGCTTTGTGCTGAGGGGAGCTGGCCGCCGATATCGCGCCCATGCCCGCCCGGAAGGTAATGCCCTGACCAATGCCCGCAACAATGGCGCCCAGTATGAAACCCAGCAGTTGCTCGTAAGCAATCCCCCACGCAATGATGAGCACACCGACAAGCAGCACAGCACACCCAATCGGCAATCTTCCAGGCTCAGGCAGCCGCCCCTGACACATTTGCCCAACGGTCGAGGCGATAAACGGCAGCCCTGCCACACACCCTATCAGTGCATGATTGGTGTAGCCCATTTGCTGGCCCAGGAAGGCGGGGGTTGCTGCGGTATAAAAACCGAACACCATAAAACCAGCAAACGCTGCGATAGCCGCGGGTATAAAAACGCTGCGCACCTCAGGAGGGATTTTAGGTGTTTGAACGCGAAGCTTGATATTCGCTGGGCGCGTAACCGTTTCAGGCGCTCGCCAGATACACACCACCGCTACCAGCGCTAACGCGAAGTGAATAGCAAACGGCAGCACCAACGGTGCCGCAAACAGCACGGCCAGCGCCCCCGCAAGTATCGGCCCGACACCTAACCCGACCATATTGGCGGCGGTAGCAACCAACGTGCTGGAGCGCCCCCAGGAACGTGGTGCCAGCTCCATGACAGCCACGGTGGCAGTACCCGTAAAGATGCCCGCCGAAAGCCCCGAAAGTACGCGGCCGGTAAGCAACATGCCTAACCCATCGGCTTGCCAAAATACGATATCGCTTACCGCTGACAGGAAAAGCCCGGCAAGCAGCAGCGGCTTACGCCCTAGCTGATCAGACCATTGCCCGGTAATCAATAACGCTGAAATGACCCCCACCGCATACGCCGCAAAGATGACCGTAATCATCAGATCCGAAAAACCAAATTCATGCTGATAGATCGGATAAAGTGGCGTGGGCAGCGTGGTGCCCACCATGGTGATCATGAAAGCGAGCGCCGCCCCTAAAAATACGCCTGCGCGCCGCGTATCCGGCGCTTGAGAAGAGCTCATAAATGTCCTTATCAAAAATAAAGAGATCCACCTTCTCAGAAGGCGAGTCGAGAATGGAAACTCACATAGCCAACGAACGTTAATGGATGCGTTTTACATCACCGCCAACTGCTCTTGGGCCAGTTTGGCAAAGTGCGTGCGTGAGGGCTTTAGCCCTTTCACCGAGGGCCACGCCAACCATGCATCGGGCACCATAAAGCCCGGCAGCGCCTCGCGCACCCAACGGGCCAGGGCCTGATCTTCGCCGCTTTTCGCCTGCCAATCAATAAAGGCAACGGGGCGCTCACCCCACTCGGGGTGTGGCACAGCAACCACCAGCGCTTGGGCGACGCTAGGGTGATCCACCAACCGCTGTTCGATGCTTTCCGGCTGAATGTTCTCACCGCCGGAGATAAAGCCGTTATCCAGCCGCCCTTCAACCACCAGTTCCCCCGCAGAATTGAAATACCCCTTGTCCCGCGTGGCAAACCAACCCTCATCATTTAGGGCTGGGTCCAGCGCACCATTATTTAAATAGCCGCTAAACAGGGTATCGCCCCGCACCTGTATTTCATTGTTGATAATCCGAACATCGCGCCCCGGAAGTGGCTTGCCGACAACACCTGGTGCCGAGGGAGCACCGGTACAGACCTGGCTTGCCATTTCAGATAGCCCATAACTAACTTTTGGCGCCAGCCCCAGCGAGGTCATGTGTGCCACCAGCGGTGCGGGGATTGCCGCGCCGCCCAACAGCAGTTCGCGCAGCTGTGTCCTGGCGGGGTCAAAGCCCGCTTGTAACAAGCGCCAGAGCTGAGTGGGTACCAGTGAAAGGTGCGTAATAGGCTGTTGTTCCAGGCGTGCAGCCAGCGGCGCATCACCATCATCCAGAATGACCCGGCCACCTGCGAGAAATACGCGAAAGGGAATCGCGTAGCCGCCAATATGAAACAGCGGTAGCGACAAGAGCCAGCCGCTCTGTTGGTCAACAGGAATTAAGGCTGCCGAACCATTGGCCGAGGCCAGATGATTCCCCAGCCGATGCAGTACCGCTTTAGGCATGCCGCTGGAACCCGAGGTAAAAATCGTGTTACAGCGCTGTTCGGTATTCAGCTGCACCGCTTGTTCGGTAATTAGCTCTTCGGAAAAATCGAGGGTAATCGGCGCTGGAGCAGATGACGTTACCTGCGCGTCGCCCTGCTCACCTTCCGTATAACAAATGCGGCTGGCCTGCAGGCGCTGGGCAAGCGCGTGCTGCTGGGCGCTTGGAAAGGCCGGGTTAAGCGGGCAGAAAACCACCCCGACACGCAGACAAGCCCAGGCCAATAATAGCGAGGCCAATGCGCCTTTGGCCGGGGCCATTAATTTGTCCCCAGGCTGAAACCCCTTTTGCGCCAGCTGTCGCGACAACGCGGCGATACGCCTGTCGAGCATTCGATAAGTAAGCGTCACTGAGCCACTGTGTAGCGCAATATGCTGCGGAGTTTCGGTGGCCCAATAGTTAACGGGGCAAGGCTGCATCACTCGGCACGCTCCTGGTTATTCCTGCATAGCTTGATAGAGACACGTCGCTTGATAGAGGCACGTTAAGCGCCCGGCAACGACATCACCTGTCGTGGTGGTTACCCGTTCAGCCAGCCAGTTTCCGGTATCCAGCCCCGGTGGTTCTTCGGGCGCCCATTGGCAGGCCAGCCGAGCCAGCAAGCCCAGGCCAAGGTCAGACTCGAAACTTGAGGAAATAACCACCCGCAGATTATCTGCCCGCGCCCGCTGTACAAGTGCCTCGCAGGCGCTTAATGCGCCTATCAATGTAGGCTTAATCACTAGGGCGGCAATATGAGGATGGGAATACCAGGGCGCGTTACGTGACAACGTTTCATCCAGCGCAATCTTCACACCCGCTGCATCGGCCACGGCAATGGTGTCAGCAAAAGTGGAGCAAGGCTCTTCCAGGTAGTCGATCTTTTCACGTGGTAGCTGTCGACAAAACCGCGTGGCCTCTTCCCTTGTCCAGCCGCCGTTGGCATCCAGAATCAGTTGGGTAGCGGGCAGCTTTTCAGACAGCCTGGCAATTAGCGCTAGCTCGTCGCTCATGGCGTAACGCGCTACCTTGAGCTTGAGACGCGAAGGTGGCGGCTGCCCGCCCTTCAGTATGTTGTCTAACGCGCGATCCAGCATCGCGATCAGCGATACAGGTTCGCCTTGTAATAGTGGGTAAGGCGCTAACGCGGCGGGACAGTGTTGGGGCCAAACGTGCTGTGCACAGCCGAACCCGAACTGTACCGAAGGGAGCGTGGGCACTGCTTTTTCACCGCGCTTCAAGGCGGTTAGGCAGGCCCTGCTTTCAGTCTCGGCATCGGTTAAGGTTTCAACTGAAAAGCCGGGCAGTGGCGCAATGTCACCCCACTGCCCGTTAACCGACACCAACAGCCCTTCACGCTGCGTGATCCACTGGCCGTTAAGCAGCAGCGGCTGGCGAAGTGGCAGCGCGTAGTGGTAAAGCGCTAATGGCATTAAGGGTTACGCGGATAACGTGAGAAATCCGGGGGCCGCTTCTCATTAAACGCGTTACGCCCCTCCTGGCCTTCATCAGTCATGTAATAGAGCATAGTGGCGTTACCCGCTAGCTCCTGCAGCCCGGCCTGGCCATCGCAGTCGGCATTCAGTGCCGCTTTCAAGCAGCGTAACGCCATGGGGCTGTGCTGCAGCATCTCCCGGCACCAGCGCACGCTCTCTTTTTCAAGCTCATCCAGCGGCACCACGTGGTTGACCAAGCCCATCGCCAGCGCTTGCGCAGCGCTGTACTGGCGGCACAAAAACCAGATTTCGCGGGCTTTTTTCTGGCCCACAATGCGCGCCATATACGAGGCACCGTAGCCGCCGTCGAAAGAGCCTACCTTGGGGCCGGTCTGACCAAAAACCGCATTATCCGCCGCAATGGTCAGATCGCACATAAGATGCAACACATGCCCACCACCAATCGCGTAGCCTGCCACCATGGCGACAACCGGCTTGGGACAGGTACGAATATCGCGCTGAAAATCCAGCACGTTCAGGTGATGAGTGCCCTGCTCATCCTGGTAGCCGCCATAGTCACCGCGAATACGCTGATCACCGCCGGAGCAGAACGCTTTATCGCCTGCGCCGGTGAGCAAAATCGCGCCGACGCTACTATCGTGACGTGCGCGACCAAGCGCCTGAATCATTTCGCTAACCGTTAAGGGGCGAAAGGCGTTACGCACCTCTGGGCGGTTGATGGTAATGCGCGCAATGCCCTCTTTGGAGATATGATACCGAATATCCTGGTAGTCGCCGGAGTGGTCCTGCCACTCAACCGGTTGATAGAGTTCCGCTTCTGTAAGTCCGTGGATCATTCAAAGTTCCCTGATTTATTAGGTATTGGCGTCTTTCGGGCTTAGCGCAACATACCTGCCACGACCAGCCCTAGTGCCAGAAGGCTTAACAGCGCCGCAGCGCCATACATCAGCTTTTTATTGGTAGTGTCGCGGCCCAAAATAAGGTCAAACATTCCGTGGCGCAGGCGATGGGCGGCATGAAACAGCGGCAAACAGACCGCCGCACCAACAAATAGAAAGCCTGGCACGCTGAATAGCAGTGCCGATGCACGCTCATGGCTGAGTGCGTTGGCAGGTAGCCAGCCCAAGGGAAGCAGCACGGCAAAAAACAGGATGGCAGAGGGCAGCAGCACAGCAAAACAGACGCCACCTGCACTGAATAGCCCCCACCACAGCGACTCATCGTAGGCCTGGTGGTGGAGTGGCTGATTCGTGCGCTGGCTGCCTGCGCCTGACGCATTCATGGTTGGTTTAGTCATACAGACGCCCTCCCAAACAGCCAGATGAACAGCAGCAGTACGGCCAGAACGCCCGCCCACTGCCCCGCCACAATCGCCTTATCCGGCAGTTGGTAGTTACCGATACGCAGCGGCATAACGCGAGGAAACAGCACAAAAAAGGTCGCCGCGTGAAACAGGCTGGCGGCTAGCGCCAAAAGGTTGAGCAGCAAAACGATGGGAGATCCCATAAAGGCGATCCATCGTTGCCAACTCTCTGGGCCCTGGAGCAGCGCGACCATGCCCGCCAGTATGCAGAGCAGGAAAAAAACCAGCGGTAACACCGTCGCTTCACGCAGCATATAGAGTTTAAAAAAGCGGAGTTTCAGCCACCAGTTACGTTTTAACGGCACAAAGCGTTGAGATGTCGACTTATCCATACCCTTTCTCCTAGCCCTTAAACAGCGCAATTAGCGTGTGCTTAGCGGACGCCACTTTGCTCTGATTGATAGCCGCCGCTGGGTCAACGTGCTTGGGACACACCTTTGAGCAAAAGCCCACAAAGGTGCAGCTCCACACACCTTCATGGCGGTTCAATTCGGCCATTCGCTGCGTGCTGCCATGGTCCCGGCTGTCCAGGTTATAGCGGTGCCCCAGTGCAATGGCTCCTGGGCCAATAAACTCAGGATTAAGCCCAAACTGCGGGCAAGCGGAGTAGCAAAGCCCACAGTTGATACAGTTAGCGAACTGCTTGTAACGGGCAAGCTGTCTGGGCGACTGTCGATAGGTTTCTGGCGCCTTCGGATCAAAGGGCTTTACCGGATTGTCGTCTATCAGATAGGGCTTAACGGCGGCCAGGTGATCGAGGAATATCTCCATATCAACCACCAAGTCGCGCTGCACGGGAAAGTGCGCCAATGGTTCAATGCGGATCTCATCGTCGAAGTCGCGCAGGAAGGTCTTACAGCCAAGCTTGGGGACGCCATTCACCATAACGCCACAGGAGCCACAGATCGCCATGCGACACGACCAGCGGTAGCTCAGAGTGCTGTCGAGCTGCTCTTTGATGTGATTCAGCGCATCCAGCAATGAGGTGCTGTCGTCGACTGGCAGCTCATACTCCTGCCAATAGGGCTCGGTAGAATTGTCGGGTAAATAGCGTTTGACGCTGATGCGCCGGGTGGATACCTGCTGAGTACTCATGCCTTGCCTCCCTTGGACGCATCCCCGTAGGTGCGTTCTGCGGGCGCGGAAAAACGCACGTCAACTTCCTGCCATGCCAACCTAGCGTGTGCATCGCCCTGATAAAACACCTGGCTGTGCTTGAGGTAGTTAACGTCATCGCGCGTTTGCATGCCGTCATCCAAGCGCTGGTGAGCGCCGCGGGACTCACGCCGCTCCAGTGCGCCAAGGCAAGATGCCTCGGCAATATCCAGCCCGTAGCCAAGTTCAATGCACTCAAGCAACTCTGTGTTGAATATTTTGCTGGTGTCGTTGACACGAATCTTCTGGTAGCGCGCCCGCAGTTCACGAATCGTCTCCAACGACTGCCGCATACCCTCTTCGGTACGATAGATACCGCAGCCACTCTCCATGGCCTGCACCATGGCATGCTTAAGCGTCACCCAAGTCTCGCCGCTGCCCTCACCATCACAAAGATGCGCTAGCTTTGCCTGCTGATGGGCAGCCTGGGTTTCCAAAAGGTGCATGTCTGCCCACTCGGTTTGCGCCGCGAGCTGGCTTGCCTGCTCCCCCGCTAAACGACCAAATACCAACAGCTCGGTGAGCGAATTTGAGCCTAAGCGATTAGCACCATGTAAACCAACAGAGGCGCATTCGCCCGCCGCATAAAGCCCGGCAACCGACGTTTCACAGTGGGGATTGGTTTCGATACCGCCCATGGTGTAGTGCACCGCTGGGCGAATAGGGATCGGCTCTTTGACCGGGTCAACGTTAATGTAGGATTTGGCCAGCTCGCAGATAAAGGGCAGGCGTTCAAGAAGGTAGGCTTCGCCCAAGTGGCGCAGGTCTAGATAGACCACATCGCTATCGCCAAAGGTGCCGGTGCGGCCCGCCTGCTGCTCCTGCCAAAAGGCCTGTGAGAGCTTATCGCGAGGGCCCAGCTCCATGTACTTGTTTTCGGGCTTGCCCAGTGGGGTTTCCGGGCCCAGCCCGTAATCCTGAAGGTAGCGATAGCCATCTTTGTTAAGCAAGATACCGCCTTCACCACGACACGCTTCGGTAATCAAAATGCCGGAGCCGGGAAGGCCCGTGGGGTGATACTGAACAAACTCCATGTCCCTGAGCGCCACGCCGTGGCGATAGGCTATCGCCATCCCGTCGCCGGTCACGATCCCTGCGTTGGTATTAAAGCGAAACAGGCGCCCGGCACCTCCTGTTGCCAATACCACGGCTTTGGCGCGCAGCAGAATAAGCTCGCCGGTGGCCACTTGAAGAGCAATGACGCCAATGACAGCCCCTTCATGCACGGCAAGATCAAGGACGAAATACTCATCGAAGCGCTCAATCTGGGAGTATTTGAGCGAGGTTTGAAACAGGGTATGCAGCATGTGAAAGCCGGTTTTATCGGCGGCAAACCAGGTACGTGCGGTTTTCATGCCGCCAAAGCGGCGTACCTGCACATTGCCATCTTCCTTGCGGCTCCAGGGGCAGCCCCAGCGCTCCATCTGCACCAGCTCCTGGTAGGCATGATGCACAAAATAATCCACCACGCCTTGCTCAACCAGCCAGTCGCCACCCGACACAGTGTCGTCAAAATGTGCCTGATGCGTATCCTCCTCGCTGGTTACCGCCGCCGCACCACCCTCAGCAGCAACGGTATGGGAGCGCATAGGATAGACCTTGGAAATCAGTGCGATGCTTTGAGAAATGCCCTGTGCCTTGGCGCTTTCTGCCGCGGCGATAGCGGCACGCAAGCCTGCGCCGCCTCCACCCACAATCACGATATCGAAATCTCGATGCTGCATGATGCTCCCTTTCTGTAGCCAGGCCAAAGGCGGTAGTGACGACACGCTTCGATGCGGTGTCTTTGAACTTATCACACTCCAGGTACGTGCTATCCCCGCATGCCAGGCTCTATTGACGCATATCAAGAAATGCACCTTTAAGACAGGCGATGCTTTAACAAGAGTAGTTAAGTTTAATTTCTCATTTATTAATTTTAATAAAGAATTCCAACTACAATTTTTAACTATTAGTCGCTATCGCCATTCTCTGCAATGTATGTAACCGCAAGCAGATGAAAATCAACAGCGTTAGCAGTGAAGAGATTCGGCTGCTTTCGCAGCCAATAAGAGGGGGCAGCTTGATATGAACAGTAGCGTGCAATCGGCATTTGACTGGAAGTTGTTGGCGCCGCTTGTAGTGGCCATTATCGTTGCGTTGATACCCACGCCTGAGGGGGTTGCACCTCACGCTTGGTACTTCTTCGCTATTTTCCTGGGCTGTGTGGTTGGGCTGATTTTTGAACCCTTGCCAGGCGCGGTCATTGGGTTAATCGGCGTGACTCTGGTGGCACTGCTCTCCCGTTGGGTGCTGTTTTCACCCGAACAGCTAGCAACCGAAGGCTTTAATGCTGCCAACCAGGCCTTTTCATGGGCAGTTTCGGGGTTCACCAACTCGACTGTATGGCTAATTTTTGGCGCGTTTATGTTCGCGCTGGGGTATGAAAAAACCGGCCTTGGCAGGCGCATATCACTTTGGCTGGTCAAGGCCATGGGCAAGCGCACATTAACGCTGGGCTACGCGGTAATGATCGCCGATGCGGTGCTGGCGCCTTTTACACCTTCCAACACGGCGCGTAGCGGGGGCACCATTTATCCAGTCATTCGCAATCTACCACCACTTTACGACTCCCTGCCCAATGACCCCAGCATGAAACGCATGGGCAGTTTTCTGATGTGGACAGCGATCACCTCTACTTGTGTGACCAGCTCGCTGTTTCTAACCGCGCTTGCCCCCAACCTGCTGGCCATTGCTCTGACAGAAAGCGCTACCGGTATCCATATTAACTGGGGGCAGTGGTTTATCGCCGTAGCGCCCGCTGGCATTCTGCTGCTGTTGCTGGTCCCACTGCTCTGTTACTGGCTATGCGCGCCAGAAGTGAAAGCCGGTGAAGAAGTGTCCAACTGGGCGCGGGATGAGCTGAACAAACTGGGTGCGCTTACTCGCAACGAGATACTGCTGGTCATCATGGTCGTCACTGCGCTACTGCTGTGGATTTTTGCGGGCGATGTTGTGTCCGCATCCCTGGTAGGCCTGGTGGTGATTTGCTGCATGCTGCTGACCGGCATCGTGAGCTGGAACGATATCCTCGACAATCGAGCTGCCTGGAATACCTTTGTGTGGTTTGCAACACTGGTGGCGCTGGCAGGCGGGCTGAGCCAGGTCGGGTTCGTCAATTGGTTTGGTGGCATGGTGGGTGAACAAATCAGTCACTTTAACCCCGTCATGGCGATGGTGGCGCTCACGGTGATTTTCTATCTCCTGCACTACCTGTTTGCCAGCGTCACGGCCCACGTTACCGCCCTATTGCCGGTGATGCTGGCGGCGGCTTCCGGTATTGCAGGGTTGGATATGCAGATGTTTATCCTGCTGCTGCTCCCCACCTTGGGCTTTATGGGCATTATTACTCCCTACGGCACCGGCCCAAGCCCGGTTTACTATGGCAGCGGCTATCTGCCAAGCGCCCTTTATTGGCGGCTTGGGGCTATTTTTGGTCTGCTGTTCTTAGTGGCCTGGCTGGCTATCGGTTTGCCGTGGCTGCTGTTGATTAACTGAATCCAGGTGAGCGAGCCGTTTAGCCGAGGCGTTGATACCATCGGCTAATCGGTTCGGCGATGCTTTTCGCTTGCTCTGTATGCAGGTTATGCCCACCTTCCAGCGCCATAAGGTGCACACGAGGGGCTACGTTAGCCAAGCGGTCGGCAAGTGCATGAAATTTAGTATCCTGCCGACCTGAAAAGTAACCAATGGGAAGTGACGTTTCAGCCAGCCACGGCCACTGAGATGACTGCCTGCCGAGCGACGTGCTTCGCAGCATTGTCGCCACGGACGGGCCATGATTGGCCAGCCGTCGTTCAATCTGCCGCGCTCGCTGCGTATGCGTAAGGTCAGCAAAGACGGATTGCCGATACCAGTCGGTAAGCACGCGTTCAAGAGGTTCCAGTGCAAAACGTTGTGCCCAGCGTGCATCATGAGCAATACGCTCATCGCGCTCGCTTTCCGGCAAGCCTGGATGAGCGCTCTCCAGCCAAAGCGCCTCAAGCCCCGCAGGTTGGCGGCTGGCGTGATCAAGCGCCAAACGCCCTCCCAGCGAGTAGCCCAGCAAGCAATAGCGGCGAATATCCTGCGCGGCCAACGTATCGGTTAGCCAGTGATGAAAAGCGGAGAAAGAGTTGACCGCCACCTGGTGATTTTGGCCGTGGCCCGGTAAATCCAACGCCAGGCACGGCACATCTTTCAACGCGGCGATGACCTCCGCCCAATCGTAGCGATCACCTAACAAGCCGTGCAGCATAACCAGCGTTGGGCATGGCTGGGCGTGCTCTTCATGTTCAGTCTTCATGGTTATCGAGCCTACCCAGCGTTGCCGCCAGCGCCACAAGATCGTCTGCAACCTGCTGATGCGGCACGTTAATCTCAATCAGTGTAACGCCACTTTCCAAGGCTCGGGCATAGGCCGCATCGAAACTTTCCAGCGAGCCAGGTGCAGCGTAGGCAAGCCCAAACATTTGCGCCACGTACTCAAAGTTCAAACCGTGTGGCTGACGGAAATAATGCTCAAGTAGCTCACCTTCCTTAGGCACTGGCAGCATATGAAAGATGCTGCCGCCGTCATTGTTAAGAATGATCACCACCAGCGGTTGAACGGCCTGCTTCAACAGCGCCAAGCTATTAAGATCATGCAGCGCGCTGATATCGCCCACGATCAGTGTGGTGGGCTGGTCACTGGTAGCACTGGCGCCGTAGGCCGTGGCGATCAGCCCATCGATACCGGAAGCCCCGCGGTTGGTAAATACCCGCAAAGGCGCTGTGCGGTACGTACCCAGCATGTTCATCAGCCTTGCGGGCATACTGTTACCGACAAACAGCTGCCCGGCTGCCTGCTGCAACAACCGATGACAAATGCCCAGCTCTGAAAAGGTGTTACAGCGTTGATTCACGATATCGCTGATGCGCTGTTGGCACTGGTTAAGCTGGTGCCAAGGCGTGCGCTCAGCACCTGTCCCAGTCTCACGCTCATGGTTATTTTCAGGTTCAAGCGCGGCCACCACAGCCTCGGGCGGGCAAACGAAGCGGCGCTTAACGCTGTAATCAGGGTCGAGCCGCTGGGGGCGCGAGTCCACCAGCCAAACATCCTGCCACGAATGGCGAGCAATAAACTGCGTCAGGCGCTTGGAGATAAGACGCCCACCAAATTGCAGCAACACATCGGCCCGCTCCAACTCCTCGACAAAATGTGGATCGTGCAGCGCCAGGTCAAAATGAATCACGTTTTGGCGGTCAAAACGTATCTGGCTTTGTAGATCCGCCAACAGTGGCCAGCCTAATCGACGTGATAACGTCACCACCTGCTGCGCCTGGTGCGGGTCATCTATACATCCCGCCACGATAACGCCTCGCTGACACGAAAAATCTGCCCACTCGGTAGAAAACACAGGCGCTTGCGTACTGGATACCCACTGGCTCCACGGCACTGAAGAGGCCAACCAGCTTCCGAGAGGCGCCAGATAATCCGAGGCATCCTCTCTCTGGTGGCCGGGGTAAAGAGGCTCGCGGTAGCGGCAGTTAAAATGCACAGGGCCTGGCGTACGCTGCTGTTGATCAATGGACTGATCAATAGTGCTGAGTAGAAACGCGGCGCTCAGTTCAGGGCCTGGGGGCGGAAGGTCGTGATGCACCACGGTATGACGAGCAAAGATATCGCGCTGGTCGATAGCCTGATTACTGCCGTTATCCAGTAGCTCAATAGGACGGTCGGCTGAGAGCACTACCAGCGGCACACCCATTAATTTGGCTTCCACAACGGCAGGATACAGATTGGCAACCGCCGTACCCGAGGTGGTGATAACCGCTACCGGGCGGCCGCTTCCGCGCGCAAGACCCAGTGCCATAAAGGCCAGGCCACGCTCGTCAAAATGGCAGTGGCAGCGAAGTCCGGCATGCTCGCTGGCCGCCATGGTGAGCGGCGACGAGCGCGAGCCAGGCGCCAGCACAATGTCGCGCATGCCCAAGCGGTAAAGCTCCTCAAGCAGCAGCGCGGCCCACACATGGTTAAAGGTAGCGTGCTGAAGCGGAAAGCCGCGCGGCATGGCGTTCGCGGTCATTGGTATTACCCCATGTTGAGCAGCGACATAATGTCGGCAATTTTGTTGTCCAGCTCGCGCCACTCTGCATCAGGCTGAGAGCCCGCGACAAGGCCCGCACCGGCATAAAGGCGAATTTCATTAGCGCCGATATGAGCACACCGGATCGCCACCGCAAGCTCCGTACTGGCCAGGCTCACCCGGCCAAACACACCGGCGTACCAGCCCCGCTGGTGGCGTTCGTGCTGTCGAATAAACGCCAGCGCCAATGCGCGAGGAACACCGCCTACCGCTGGAGTAGGCGGCAAACTGGCAAGCAGCGCCTGGTCCGTCACCGTGTGATGTAACTCAGCATGAATAAGGCGGCGGATATGCTGCACAGAGCGCAGCTTGAGAACATGGGCCTCCCCGGTTTGAACAACGTGAGACAAGGGCTCAAGCCGGGCAAGAATATCCTCATAAACGCACTGGTTCTCCAGGCTATTTTTCGTATCTGCCAGCAGTGCCTCGGCAAGGTATTGGTCCTGCTGTGCATCAGCGCCACGATGAGTGGTACCTGCTAGCGCCTCGGTTACCAGCTGCGTACCTTCTCGCTGATAAAGGCGCTCCGGTGGGCAACCGATAAAGGCGGTCTCTGAATTCCACTGAATGCCCAGTTGAAAGCACGCCGCCGCCTCTGCCTGCCAGCGGCCCAGCAGTGCCCAGGGCGAGGGTGTTTTCGATGCGTCGTCCGCGATGACCAAGCGTGTCTCTCGTGATAACACCACTTTGGGCGTATGGCACAGCTGATCAGCGTGGGTCACTTGGGACACCCATGCTGACCACGCCTGCTGGGCAGGGGCGTCATAACGTAAATAGGCATGCGGACGCAGAGGGGGTAGCGGTTGTTCTTGCTGGAGACTGGCTAAAAAGGCGCGGGCTTCGGCTATTTCGTGATCGCCGCAGCGGTCGTCAAAACGCAGATTGAGCGTCAATAGCGTCCCCTGTTGTGAGCGCTTGAGCTCAACACGCGGCAATATAAAACAGCAGTTTTTGAAATGCGCCCAGCCGGGTGATGTAGCATCAAACGCCATACCGCCGAAATAGTCCGGCTGCTCACCTGGCAAGGTCGCGAGTTTGGCAAGGTCGGCCTGCAGCATCTCAAGCGAGTCGGCCGCGCTGACCACACCTAACGTAGCGTACTCAGGTGCACCGGCGTCACGCGCTTTCCAGTAGCCGCGCGGAAAAACCGTTTGCGCTTCCAACCATCCCATCAGGCTATCAACGCGGTAAGGCACGCTCAGACGTATAACACCCTGAAGGGACGACACAGACAATGCATCAAGCCGGTCCATAAGCTCAGCGACAGCGCTTTGGCTGTTCATATGCGCCAACCCGTAAGCGACGCTGCTGCCTGTTACCCAGCGCATATGTTCAGACAATCAGTGGCCCCGCGTCTCAGGTAAACCGGATGCGGCGCGCAATGCCCAGCCTCTGCTTGATATAGGGCAGAACCCAACGGTCCCCCCCAAAATGGCCAGCGTTCGCGCCCGCTACCAGTAAGAAAAAGGTTAACGCAATCATCCATGGATTGGTGGAGACCGTACCCGCCATCAGAAACGACATATTCATTACAATAGCGAAGAAGCCTGCAAAGGAGGTCAGCACCCCCACGATCAAGCCCAACCCCACGAGTATTTCGCCCAGTGGGATCACCACATTAAACATACCCGCATAGGGCAGCGCAAAATGCTCCAAAAAAGCAACGTAGTTGGGATACACCATGCTCCCTTCCCGCATCACAGGATTCGCCACCGCGTTACTCAGGAACCCTTGCGCATCAAAACCGCCCGTCAGTTTGCCGATTCCCAAACTGAGCCAAGTAATCCCAAGATAAAGCCGGAAGGCTAGCCAAACAAGCGCTGCATATTTGCTTTGTCTAAATAAGTCGCCGATCATCAAATTAACTCCTGTTAAGAGGGATTAACAATAGTTTGCGATAAGACACCGCTGCTTCTTTTGACGCAGGTCTGCTTTTTAGCACTTAATAATACAGTGACACGCACGCCCTTTTAGTCATTTAACGTCATCACGACCAGGACACCCAAGCAATGGATCAACCCGACAAGCACCGCCCGTTCCAGGTTTGGTTATTAGCGGCCCGGCCTCGTACGCTTCCCTTGGCATGCGCCTCTATCCTACTTGGTTCAGGCCTTGCGGCGCACGCACAGGGGTTTAATCCGAGCGTGCTACTACTTGCCCTGCTAACGGCGATTGCCCTGCAAGTGCTTTCAAACCTGGCGAATGATTACGGCGACGCGGCGACGGGAGCGGATGATCACCAGCGCATAGGCCCTGTTCGCGCTGTCTCGTCAGGGTTACTGAGCCCTCGCGCTATGCGCGGTGGAATGGTGGTGATGGCAGTCGTTGCCGCCCTGTGTGGGCTGTTGCTACTGCTGACGGCTTTTGGCAATCAGTGGGCGTCCATTCTCATCTTTATTCTTCTGGGTGCTGCCGCGCTGCTGGCCGCGGTCACGTATACCGTAGGGCTGGGCGGTACGCCGTATGGCTATCGTGGACTGGGAGATATTGCGGTCTTTATCTTCTTCGGCTTGTTAGGGGTACTCGGCACGTACTACCTGCATGCACAACAACTGGACGGGCTTACACTACTGCCCGCGGCCGCTTGCGGGTTACTGGCAACCGCTGTATTGAACGTGAATAACGTGCGCGATATCGAAAGCGACGCGCGCAACGGCAAGATCACCCTGGCGGTGCGCTTGGGCCGCGCTAACGCCATTACCTACCACTGGATATTGCTGGCAATGGCGCTGCTGCTCACCGTGATTTATCTGGTCGCACTGCCCGCCCCCTGGCTTAGCTGGAGCTGCCTGCTGGTTGCCAAACCGTTAACAGACGCTGCCAGAACGCTACACCACACCACCGACGGTGAAACGCTTACCGGCATGCTGAAAAAAACCGCGCTATCGACGCTGATTTACAGTGTACTGCTCTCGCTCGGCCTGGCGCTCTATTAAAGAGGCCAAGCCGCTTGCCCCGTGCTTAAAGCACGACCTCATACCCTTCAAATTTGGGCGGGCCCAGATAGATACCTTCCGGTGACTTGGCGCCCGCATGAGCCTTGCGAAACGCCTCTGACTGGGTCCAGGCGCGGAAAGCCGCTTCCGACTCCCATACACTGTGAGAAATAAATACGGTGTGCTCTTCCTGGCTTGCGCCCTGCAACATCTTGAACTGCTTGAAGCCGGGTACTTCACTCAAGTGCGAATCACGCTTACGCCACACCTCTAGAAAATCCTCTTCGCGGCCTGGGGCAATCTGAAAACGGTTCATGGCGATATACATGACAACTCTCCTGCTGGGTTGATCCTGCCAAGTTAGTTACCCGGCGACAACTTGATGGTAACGTCACCATCAAGTAACGAACAGCTTAGGCTTTTGAAGAAAGCTGCTTGCGCTGCTGATAGTGCCCACGCTCTATTATCTGCCAACACCAGCGGATGCCAACAAGCTTGAAGTGCTGGATTAACCTTCTCGTTGCCTGATCGGCAGGCGGCAGCCAGTGGATTGGCTGTCGCTTGTTGATGCCCTAGCCCGTCCCCCAGCAAGCGAATGCTGTTGGCGGGGGCAGGCTATAGATACCTAACGCGGCGTATTAGCTAAGCGCTTCCAGCGACTGCTCGATAATGCTTAAGCCTTCTTCCAGCACCTCGGACGACACGGTCAACGGCACCAGAATACGGATGCTGTTGCCATAGAAGCCACAGGAAAGCAGGATCAACCCTTTCTCGCGCGCTTTCGCACAAACTTGCTGGGTCATCGCAGTGTCGGGCTTGCCGTTACTATCCAAAAGCTCGAACGCGGCCATGGCGCCCAGCTGGCGGCCGTGCGCCGCGGAGGGGAAGCGCTCTTCCCAGACGCCAAAACGTTCAGCCAGCAGGCGGCCCATCTGCGCGCTGCGCTCAAGGATATTTTCTTCCTCGATCACGTCAATGACCGCCAGCGCCGCGGCGCAGGAGAGCGGGTTACCACTATAGGTGCCGCCGAGCGAGTTGGGGCCAGAGGCATCCATCACCTTGGCACTACCCACTACGGCAGACAGCGGCATGCCGTTGGCCAGGCTCTTGGCAGTCGTCAGAATATCCGCCTCGATGCCGCTATGTTCCAGCGCAAACAGCTTGCCGGTGCGCGCAAAGCCGGACTGCACTTCGTCAGCAATCAGCAGAATACCGTGTTCGTCGCACAGCGCACGCAGCGCTTTCAGGTAATCCGGTGAGGCAATGTAAAAACCTCCTTCGCCCTGTACCGGCTCAATCACGATCGCCGCCGTGCGGTGCGGGGCGATATCGGTCTTGAACAGCGTGCGAATGGCATCAAGTGACGCTTCTTCGCTGATGCCGTGCAGCGGGTTCGGGAACGGGGCGCGGAATACGTCACTCGGCATCGGGCCGAAGTCGTTCTTGTAGGGCAGCACCTTGCCGGTCATAGCGAGTGTCATCATGGTGCGGCCGTGGAAGGCGCCATCGAAAGTGATGATGCCGGTGCGGCCAGTGGCGGCGCGGGCGATTTTCACGGCATTTTCCAGCGCTTCGGCACCGGTGTTGACCAGCATGGCTTTACGTTCAGGGCCACGTACCGGGGTCAGTTCACACAACTTCTGACACAACTGCACATAAGGCGCGTAGGAGATGACCGCAGCGCTGGTGTGCATGACCTTGTGCAACTGCGCTTCAACGGCGGCAACGATTTTCGGATGGCGATGACCCAGGTTGAGCACGCCGATGCCGCCCGCGAAGTCGATCCAGCGGTTACCGTCGGCATCCCAAAGCTCGGCGTTTTCAGCACGCTCGGCAAAGGCCGTATTCGGGGTCGCTGCGCCGTTGGCCACATAGCGGTTTTTGAGTTCGTTCAGTTCGTGATTAGTCATGTTCATTCCCCTTATAAGCCGCCGACGCAGACGTATTTCAATTCAGTAAATTCATCGAGACCGTGATGGGAGCCTTCACGGCCAAGGCCAGACTCCTTCACGCCGCCAAACGGCGCCAGCTCGGTCGAGATCAAGCCTTCATTAACGCCAACCATGCCGTACTCAAGCGCTTCCATGGTGCGCCAAATACGGCGGTAGTCAGTGGCGTAAAAGTAGGCTGCCAAGCCAAACGGCGTATCGTTGGCCATCTGGATGGCCTCTTCATCGCGCGTAAACCGGAACACGGGCGCGACGGGGCCAAACGTTTCTTCATCGGCCACGGCCATGGCGGTGGTCACATCGGCGAGTACCGTAGGCGTAAAGAAGCGCTCGCCGGCTGCATGAGGCTCGCCGCCGCACATAAGGCGGGCGCCATTGTGCATAGCGTCGTCCACGTGGTGCTGCACTTTATCGACCGCGGCCTGATTGATCAGCGGACCAATCACGCTGCCGTCTGCCAGACCATCGCCTACTTTCAACGCTTTCACGCGCTCGGTGAGCTTACTGATGAACGCATCGTAAATGCCGTCCTGGACCAGAAAACGGTTGGTGCACACGCAGGTTTGCCCGGCATTGCGGAACTTGGAAGCGATAGCACCGTCCACCGCAGCGTCCACATCGGCATCGTCAAACACGATAAACGGCGCGTTGCCGCCCAGCTCCATGGCGGTCTTCTTCACGGTGCTGGCGCACTGGGCCAGCAGACGCTTGCCCACCGGCGTGGAGCCGGTAAACGACACCTTACGCACGCGTGGGTCGGTGGTCAGCACTTCGCCGACTTCTGCGGGTTTGGAGGCGGTCACCACGTTGATGGTGCCCGCGGGCAGGCCCGCTTCCAGCGCCAGATAAGCCGCCGCCAGTGCGGTTAAGGGCGTCGCTTCAGCGGGCTTAATCACCACGGTGCAGCCGGCGGCAAGAGCCGGGGCGCACTTGCGGGTAATCATTGCCAGCGGGAAGTTCCACGGCGTGATCGCAGCAACAACGCCGACCGGCTCACGCAGTACTAACAAGCGCTTGTCGGCGCCGTGGCTAGGCAGGGTTTCCCCGGCCATGCGCTTGGCTTCTTCAGCGAAAAACTCGATAAACGAGGCGCCGTAAGTGACTTCACCCTTGGCCTCTACCAGCGGCTTGCCCTGCTCAAGCGTCATCAAGCGGGCGAGATCATCGGCGTGCTCGATGATCAGTTCGAACCAGCGACGCAGCAGGGCTGAGCGCTGCTTGACCGGGGTGGCGCGCCAAGCGCTACCTGCTTCATAAGCAGCGGCGACCGCATCACGGGTATCTTCCGCGCCAAGCTCTGCCACACGGGCGATGGTTTCGCCGGTGGCAGGATTATCCACGGCAAAGGTCTCTGTGCCCTTGCGCCACTCGCCGCCTACCAGGGCGGGGACGGCTTCGTGCAACCACTGTTCGATAAAGCTCATGCAATGCTCCTGTGAATGTCGTAGGACGGCTTACAGATCCGCCATCATGTGTCGGTCGCTATAGGCGCGGCCATAGGTGAAGAGCGCATGGATATACAGCGCGATGCCCAGTACCGACCAGCCAGCGAAGATGCTCCACTCTGCACCACTCAACGCGGCCGGGCTGCCCGGCAAGTAGAGACAGGCCATGCCGAAGGACAGAATGATGGCCAGGGTGCCGCAAAGCTTGCCGTGACGGATGCGGAACGGTCGCGGCATATCCGGCTCGCGAACGCGCAGCACCATAAAGGAGATGGCTACAAAGAGGTACGCGATCACGATGCCTAGACCTCCGGCGTTAACGATCCACACTAGCGCCGGGCGGCCGAAGAATGGCGCGATGCAGGAAAGAAAGCCCATCAGAAAGATAGCATTGGTAGGCGTTTTATAGCGTGGATGCAGCTTGCCAAAGGGGGCCGGCAGCATGCCGGCTTTAGCCAGCGCATAGATGGCCCGCGAGCCGCCAATGTAGAACGCGTTCCAACTGGTAATGATACCCGCGATACCGGCCATGACCATCAGATTGCTGGCCCAGGGAGCGTTAAATAGCGCGCCCATGGCGTCCGGTACACTTAAGGAGCTTGCGGCAAGCTCAGAACTGTCAAGCGCAAGGCTGGTCGCCAGAATGATCAGCGCATACCACACGACCGCCAGAATGACCGAGAGCATCAGCACCTTGCCGATGGCCTTATAAGGCAGATTGATCTCTTCTGCGGCCTGGGGAATCACGTCAAAACCCACAAACAGAAAGGGCACCATGACCAGCACTGCAATGATTCCGGCTACGGTACCGTTATCGCCATGGGCAAAAAGCGGCAGCATGTTGATGGTTTCGCCTTCAAACAAGGCACCGGTCACAAACATCACGCCTGCCAGGAGAATCATGCCGGTAACGACTTTCTGTACCAGCGAGGCGGTAGTAACGCCAAAGTAGTTGATCAGCATCATGGCAAGCGAGCCACCCACACCTACGGCCACCCAGGTGGCTTTTACTTCCCAGCCGGCAATCGTCCACAGGTGCCCGACGGCGTAGTTAGGCGCTAAGTGTTCGATAACCGTGGGCAGTGCGACGGCTTCAAACGCCACCACGCTTAAGTAGCCAAGAATGATCGCCCAGGTGCATAAAAAGGAGGGCAAATGACCCAGAGCGCGATAGCTATAAACGTGCTCGCCGCCCACTTTGGGCATGGCGGAGGCGAGTTCGGCGTAGGTCAGGCCCACGAGTACAATGGCTAAACCGCCCACGATAAAGGCTAGAATAGCGCCCAAGCTGCCAGCCGATTGAATCGCCGTGCCGGTAAGAACGATCCAGCCCCAGCCAATCATGGCTCCAAAGGCGAGTGCCAATACATCGCCACGGGCGAGTACCCGTACGAGCTTATCCTGTTCAGAAGAGGGAGTGTTCATGGCAAGATTCCTGCAGGTTATTGGATGTTGTCGTTGGCGCTCTATGGCGCAGTATCCTGATGCCGTTTCAACGGTATCTAAACACGCTAGCAGGCTGGACGCAGAACGCGTACACACCACTTTCGTGTTTGACTAGACCACTTTTCACGCGCACCAGCTTGGTGCGCAATTGACTCGCGTTAATCGTTTGAAAGCTTGCGCTATTAGGGCTTTTGGAGGAGGTAAAGGAGCTTTTCATGGAGCGTGAACAGGTCGTGCACCAACTTGTGCATCTTTATGCACTCCAGCCCGAACGGCTAAGCAAGCAGGTGCGTATCGAACAGACACTGCGCTATGCGATTACCCAGGAGTGGCCTGCGGGGATGCGCTTACCGGCTCACCGCAAGCTAGCGGAAGGCCTAGGTGTCGCCCGTCAGACACTGGCATTAGCGATCAATACGCTACTTAACGAAGCCTTGCTTAAAACGGCCCACGGCCAAGGCACCTGGTCCCGCAAACCAGCAACCAAACCTGCTGTTTTTACTCAGGAGCGTCCACTTTCCCAACGCGCACAGAAAGTGCTCCAAGGCCCAGGAGCCAGCCTTATCCAAAGCGGGGCTTTTGTGCCCGGCATCCCGGATATCGCCCAATTCCCCATGCGTAAGTGGCGCCAGCTGTATGCCAGCGTGACCGTGCCGCAAAACGCTTTGCTGCTCTCCTACTCGACCGGCGGCTATGGGCCGTTAAAGCGTGCGATACGTGATTTTCTGGAACGCTGGCGCAATATTCGCTGCGACATTGATCAAATTATTATTACCGATGGTACGCACAACGGTATTGAACTGTGCGCCATGGCCTTGGCGGATGTTGGGGATACCGTGGTAATGGAATCGCCCTGCTACTGGGGGGCACGCAACGTATTTACCGCCGCGGGTTTAAACATTGAAATGTTGCCGTGGCAGCCCGGCCAGGGCCATAGCCTGCCCGCAACGTCTGGCCCTGTGCAGCTTACTTATCTCACTGGCTCCCACCACTATCCGCTCAGTGTGCCTACCAGTGCCCACGACAAGCAGCGCCTATGCGATGCATTAGCGCCTGCGTACATCATTGAAGATGATTACGAGTTCAGCCGCGACGACCATACCAATCTGCTGTTTGATCCACAGTCTGAGCGTCACTTTTTGGTTGGCTCTTTTTCCAAAATGATGTTCCCCGGACTACGGCTGGGCTATTTGGTAGTACCGCGTCAACTATCCGAACCCATGAATCGTCTGCGTAGCGAGCTGTTTCGTGAGGGGCGCATGCTGGACCAGGCGGTGCTTGCCCAGTTTATCTTCGATGGTGATCTTGACGCTTGGTGCCGCCGTATTCAGCGCGACTACCTAGGCCGCCAGCAGGTGATGCATGATCAACTGCGTACCTTGCCGCAAGTGAAGCGTATTTCACCGCCCAGTAGTGCCATCAGCCTGTGTGTAGAATTTGAACCGCCTATTGATGACGTACAGCTTGCCCAAGCGCTGCTTAAGGAGCATTTGATCGTGCGTCCTTTAAGTCCGGTATGCGCCGCGAATGATTCACGCGCTGGCTTGGTAATGGGAGTGGGTATGCTTTCAGGTGAAACGCTGGCCCGCGAGGCGCAGCGGCTGCGCCGCTGTCTGGAAAACCTGTTACCCTAGCCGCTTATAAAAGCCTGATATTAATAATCATAAAAAAGTCAGTGACGACAATATTATCCACAAGGAACTCATCATGCTGCGCCCTGTTGATAGTTTTTCCGCTGCGACTTTATCTTGGTGCATAATATTACGCACCTGGGGACTGGTAGGCATCGTTCTGCTGCTCTCTGGCTGTGCGACCTTTGCCCCCAACCCACCACAAGACCAGAGTAATATTTGCGAAATTTTCCGCGAACAGCCCACCTGGTACGACTACGCGCGCGACTCTCAGGAGAAGTGGGGAACACCCATTGCGACACAAATGGCGTTTATTCAGCAGGAGTCTTCCTTTAAAAGCCACATTCGTCCTGACCGCAAGTATTACCTGGGCTTTATCCCCGGCCCCCGCCCCTCTTCGGCAAAAGGTTATGCCCAAGCGCAAGACCCGGTATGGGGAGAGTACCGGGAGCAGGCAGGTAGCTTGTTTGCGCGCCGCACCAGCATGAAGCACGCCACCGACTTCATCGGCTGGTACAACCACCGATCTCAGCAACAAGCTGGCATTTCATTAACCAATCCTGAGCATCTCTATTACGCCTACCACGAGGGCGCAGGCGGGTATCGACGTGGCACGTACCGAAATAAGCCTCAGGTAATCAACGCAGCACGGCAAATCGTCACTCGCACAAACCGTTATCAATCCCAGCTCAATGCCTGTGAAGCCGAGTTTCAATGCCGCCGCTTTTATCAAGTCTGGCCCTTTTGCCGTAGCTAAGAAGTTTTATTATGTCCCTACTAATCGGTTCGTTCTTTGTTTTTGTAGTTTTTTTTACCTCGATGTTATCGGGTATCTTCGGCATGGCGGGCGGGCTGGTACTGATGTGGTTTCTGCTGCTCGCGTTCCCGGCGGCCAGTGCCATGGCCGTGCATGGGGCCATTCAACTGACCGCTAACGGGTCGCGGGCATGGTTATCGCGGCGGTTTATTGTCTGGCGAACGGTCGCGTTTATGACGCTAGGCGTAATAAGCGCCGCCGGGCTACTGATGCTGCTCGGCTATAGTGCTAATGCCGCCACGGTGTCACTGTTAATTGGCTTGATGCCCATTCTGGTGTGGATGCCCAAACGTTGGTTCCATCTCAACGCCAACCGAACGAGCCACGCACTGCTTTGCGGCATGGCATCGGGTGGGTTAACCATTGCCGCTGGGGTGTCCGGACCACTGATCGATATCTTCTTTGTACGCTCTCGAATGGACCGTCGTGAAGTGGTGGCCACTAAAGCAATGATTCAGGTGGTCGCCCATAGTATTAAGATTCTCTTCTACCTGAGTGCTGCGTTGGCACTGGGCGCTGGGGATTGGGGCATGGTATTGCTGGCTGCGCCGTTGGCTATCCTGGGCACTCAAGTAGGGACACATGTGTTACATCGCCTTACCGATGCCAACTTCCGTACATGGACACGCTGGATTGTGACCGGTATTGGCATTTTCTATTTTGCCCAGGGGGCATATTTGTTGAGTCAGTAAATTGACCGTTCCGGCGTGAGTACATTAAGGCGCATACCATTTATTGACACCTCCATTAACTGGCGCTATCGTCTCGATAGATGAAAATGAGAAACACTCTCTTTCTCTTATCGACGACTTGTTGACGAAGTGCAGGCAAATGACATGACCAGTGAGCAGCGACAGCTTCGCCAAACTCTTGGGTTCTTACGAACCTCGTTCGAGGCGATTCAACACTCAATTGCAGGCCGCCTAAACGACCCGCTGCCCTGCTGGCTGGATACAGGGATGCTTTCGATGCTGGCCGGAGAACTTAACCGCTGCTGCAAAGAGGCCAAACCGCTATTTTCCCCTCAGGTAGTTGAGCAAATTTTTCTCGCCGCCCAACAGTGCGAGCTACTGCTGAAACAGTGCCCTGGTGTACTCAGTAGCGCTATCTGCCACCGGCAGTTAGCCGCGATTATGCTCCCGCTCAACAATGCCCTTCAGCTAATCGTCATGCCTCCTAAGCGGCGCTGGCCTTGGCAACGAGATTGAGTACATCACTACTCAGACACTTCATTAGTCCGCCACGCTGTTAATCGACTGCGCCATCAATGAGTCATTCAAACCCCATCTTTATCAAGGTGGGGTTTTGTTTTGTGCCTGGTGGCCTCATAACAAACCACACAGAAGAGTGGTTGGCGCTTACTAGTAAACTGGTCTATTCTGTCATCACTTTGAAGCAGTGCACGCAACAGGAGTTAGCTGAATGGCATTTGAAGCACTTTTTACCCCGGCCCAACTCGGTAGTCTGTCGATTCCTAACCGCGTCATCATGGCGCCGCTCACTCGCGCACGCACACCGGATAGCGTGCCTGGCAAACTGCAGCAAGCCTACTATGGGCAGCGGGCTGGTTCAGGCCTGATTATTAGTGAAGCAACCAATATCTCTCCCACTGCCCGTGGTTACGTCTACACCCCAGGCATTTGGACCGATGAGCAGGAAGCGGGCTGGAAGGAGGTCGTCAACACGGTGCATGCCAAAGGTGGCCGAATTGCTCTGCAACTTTGGCACGTTGGGCGTGTTTCCCACGAGATGGTGCAACCCAATGGCGAACAGCCGGTCGCGCCCAGTGCGCTTAAAGGTGAAGGCGCCCAGTGTTTTGTTGAGTTTGAAGACGGTAGCGCAGGCCAGCACCCCACCAGCACACCGCGCGCGCTGGAAACCGACGAGATCCCCGGCATTGTGGATGACTACCGCCAAGCGGCGGTGCGTGCCAAGCGTGCGGGTTTCGACATGATCGAAGTGCACGCGGCCAATGCGTATTTGCTGAATCAGTTCCTGGCCACCGGCACTAACCAGCGTACCGACCAATACGGTGGCTCGCTGGAAAACCGTGCGCGCTTCCCGCTGGAAGTGGTCGATGCCGTTGTTGGCGTATTTGGCGCTGACCGAGTTGGCATTCGTATGACGCCGTTTATCGAGCTGTTTGGATTAACCGACGACGAGCCTGAAGCGATGGCGCTCTATATGGCGGATCAGCTTTCCAAGCGTGGCCTTGCCTATTTGCATCTTAACGAGCCTAACTGGGCCGGTGGCGACATTCAGTTCCCTGACGGTTTTCGCGAGCAGATGCGTGAGCGCTTTAGCGGCAGCCTGATCTACTGCGGTAACTATAACGCCGAACGTGCCGAGGCCCTGCTCGATTCAGGTAATGCGGAAGCCGCCGCCTTTGGCCGTCCGTATATCGCCAATCCCGACCTGGCTGAGCGTTTTTATAAGAACTCACCATTGAATGAGCCTGATCACGCCACCTTCTACGGTGGCGACGAGAAAGGCTATACCGATTACCCATTTATGGATAACGGTTATGATCGTATTGGTTAATATGCCGACGTAAATTGCGTGTTCATAACAGCAAAAAGCACCACTTGTGTGGTGCTTTTTGCATATATCTTAGTGCTAGAACGCTGTTAATATACAAATTCTGGTTACCAGTTCACTTAAACGTCATAACTACCGCTGCTTTTTAAACAGGTTTGAATGCCGATGGATAATAATAACACCACTGTATTACTACTTTCTGTGGCCTCATTGCTACTGGCTGGCATTGCTACCGCTATTTTTATCTACATTGTGGTGCCTTGGCATAAGCGTCGGCGCGCCCGCGCTATCGCACGCAAAATAGCGGCTAAAGCCGCCGCAACCCCGCCAACGCCTGAACCTATCGTTGAGCCAGAAGCAGCAGCTAAGCCCGCCCAAACGTTTAAACAGCATTCGCTGTTTATTCTTTTTAATCAGCCGGGAGAGAGTACTGACCAGCGTTTGGCCGAGTGGCTGAAAAGCCATAATGCCCAGTACGATTCGCTCAAGCACGTGTTTTTGATTAGTGGCCAACAGCCTGCCAACCCCATCACCGTCACGAATGCTTTTTTGCCGGGTGAGCTGCCCGACTTGTACCGGGATGAGCAAGGCACTGAAGCGGTTCGGGGTATCAGCTTGATCGTTAAACCACCGCTGCACAAACGCCGTAATCAGCAGATGCACGTGTATGTGGAGCTTGCCAAAGAAGTAGGCAGCCTTTTAAACGCGGATGTATTGGATATCCACCACCAGCCGGTAACGGAAGCGACCTACGCCACCATTATCGGCTGATGAGTTCACGCTCAATACCTTAGCCGTTGATGAGTGCGCTGTTTACACCACGCCCTGGCTGCGCAGGTAATCGTCATAGCTGCCGCTGAAGTCGACAATGCCGTCGGGCTGCATATCGATAATACGTGTGGCGAGCGACGACACGAACTCGCGGTCGTGGCTGACAAACATCAGCGTACCAGGATAGTTTTCCAGCGCCAGGTTTAGCGCCTCAATGGACTCCATATCCAGGTGGTTGGTCGGCTCATCCATCAGCAGTACATTGGGGTTGGTCAGGGTTAACTTGCCAAACAGCATGCGCCCCTGCTCACCACCGGAAATGACCTTGATGGACTTTCCAATATCGTCGCTTGAGAACAGCATGCGCCCCAGCGCGCCGCGTACGACCTGCTCGCCACCCTGGGTCCACTGTCCCATCCACTCGAAGAGTGTCATATCGACGGCAAAGTCGTCGGCATGATCCTGGGCAAAGACGCCTACTTCGGCCGCATCGGTCCACTTCACTTCGCCTTTATCGGGGCGCAGATCACCTGCCAGGGTTTTCAGCAGGGTCGTTTTGCCTATACCGTTGGGGCCGATGATCGCAATACGCTCACCGGCTTCGACGGTCATGGAGAAGCGCTCAAACAGCGGCGCACCGTCATCGTAGCCTTTGGTAATCGCGTCAACATTGACCGCATTACGGTGAATCTTCTTGTTCTGGTCAAAGCGGATAAACGGACTTACCCGGCTGGAAGGCTTGATGTCTTCGAGCTTGATTTTATCGATCTGGCGCGCCCGCGAGGTGGCCTGCTTGGCTTTCGAGGCGTTCGCCGAAAAGCGGCTAACAAACTGTTGAAGCTCAGCAATCTGGGCTTTTTTCTTGGCGTTATCCGAGTGCTGACGCTCACGCGCGGCAGTTGCTGCCGTCATGTAGTCGTCATAGTTACCCGGGAACAGAGTGATCTCACCATAATCCAGGTCCGCCATATGCGTACATACGCTGTTCAGGAAGTGGCGGTCGTGAGAGATGATAATCATGGTGCTGTTACGCGCCGTCAGAATATCTTCCAGCCAACGGATCGTGTTGATATCCAGGTGGTTGGTAGGCTCGTCGAGCAGCAATACATCAGGGTCTGAAAAGAGTGCCTGGGCAAGCAGCACGCGCAGCTTCCAACCGGGAGCCACTTCACTCATTGGGCCGGTATGCTGCTCGATGGGAATCCCCAAGCCCAGAAGCAATTCACCGGCACGGGATTCGGCAGTGTAGCCATCCAGCTCAGCGAAACGCACTTCCAGGTCGGCCACGGCCATACCATCTTCTTCGCTCATTTCCGGCAGGCTGTAGATACGTTCGCGTTCCGCAGCAACCTTCCAAAGTTCGGTATTGCCCATGATCACGGTGTCGATGACCCGCTCATTCTCATAGGCGAACTGGTCCTGGCGCAGCTTGCCCAGCCGCGTGCTGTTATCCAGCATGACCTGGCCGGAGGTTGGCTCAAGCTCGCCACCCAGAATCTTCATAAAGGTCGACTTGCCGCAACCGTTAGCGCCAATCAGCCCGTAGCGATTGCCGTTGTTGAATTTGACGGAGACGTTCTCGAACAGAGGCTTGGCCCCGAACTGCATGGTGATATTGGCGGTTGCGATCAAGATGGTGACCCTGGTTAGCGGAGTAATTGCGCGTACAAAGGCTCGCGATTCTACGCGCTCTTGGACAACGTTACACCCTTCGCCTAACGCAGTGTGCTACCGGGCGCGGGCAGCTCCAGCAGAAAGCGTTGCCCATCAATCGCTTGGCATAGCCGAGAGTGCAAAATATCGACAATACCGGAATGTTCACCGACCAGCCTTGTGGCCACAACATTAAGCGCAGGGTGACGCTGTTGAGCGTCCTGGCAAATCTCGGCAATATCACCCTCTTCTCCTGCATGCCTGCCCGGCGAGAGAAACAGCATCGCCAGAACGACCGGCCCATCGTGAAAATCGGGATTATTCAGCAGGTTTTGCAACAGCGGCTCGTTAAAGCGATACGCCTCACCTTCACGCCGTTCCATGGACGCTGCGGCCACGCAAGCAACCTCATCCGCTAACAGCACGCTCAACTGCCCGGCCAGCCGATTGCGCACGGCCGTAACTTCAGGAATAGGGCTGCCATGGTCGACAAGCGCAACCCGGGGGCGCGTATCGTTAAGATGCTCGCGTACGTTGTCAGCCAACAGCCTGGCCAGCCGCAGATCGTTATCCCCCCGTTCGTCCACCAACGGCTGGGCAACTCGCGCACTCACGTTAGGAAAGCGCGCTTGTAGGGTCGCCATACGTTCGGGTAGATAGTCGGTCAAGGCCTTGCTTGGCCCAAAAAAGAACGGCAAAACGATGATCTCGGTAGCCCCTTGCTCCGCGCTGCGCTCGGCGGCTGGCCCAAGGGTAAGTGCGGGAGTGCCCCCTAGTTCATCAGCCGGGATTTTATGGGAGTGGAGCAGTGACGCGGCGCACACCGTCTCGCCTGTTTGTTGGCTGAGCAAGGCCGCTATACGGCGTAAATTGCGGGTGGCGGCCGGGCGTAATGAGCCATTATCGACCAGAAAAATAGCGCGCATGAGTGCTCCAGGGGAGAGTACCCGATCATGTTACCATGGCATTTTAAACCACGTGACGGGGCCCATGTTGATCGATACTACTGCCATCAACCAGCAGCGCCACTGCTTCGATGCAGATGCGGAAATCTGGATTTTCGGGTACGGATCGCTGATCTGGAAAGCGGACTTTCCCTTCCTGGAAAAACGCAGTGCTTATATTACCGGTTGGGAGCGCCGCTTCTGGCAGGGTTCCCATGATCATCGTGGCACGCTGGAAGCGCCTGGTCGCGTGGTCACTCTCACGCCTGTCCCAGGGGCTATTTGCCACGGCATGGCCTACCGCATTACTCCCGAGACGTTAGCGCCGTTGGATCACCGTGAGAAAAATGGCTACTTGCGCGAGTTAACGCCCCTGTTTTTTACGGACAATGTTACGGACAGTGACTCAAGCACTAACGAGGGTGATCAAGCGCAAACGCAAGGGCTGGTGTATCTGGCAACCGACGATAACCCCGCCTTTCTGGGCCCAGCGCCGCTTGATGATATGGCCCGCCAGATTGCTCACGCGTCTGGCCCTAGCGGCCCCAACCGTGACTACCTGGTTAACCTGGCCCAGGCACTGCGGCATTTAAACGTCGATGATGCGCATATTTTCGCGTTGGAGCAGCAGTTAAACCGCCTTTAGTTGCACTATCAATCGTACGGACACTACCAATAGCGCGGATAGCGGCGATGGCGTGCCAGGTTATTAACCAAAATTGCGATCGCCAGCATCACCACGCTGCCCATACCAATAGGAAGCAGCGGGTACCACCAGCCCAGATTATGCACACTGGCACCGCCACCTACCGCAATAAGCGCCGCAGCAGCGCCGGGCGGATGCACCGTATGGGTTAATTGCATAATCAGAATGGAAAGCGATACCGAAAGCGCCATGGAAAGAGGCGTTGCCCCCAAAAGCTGGTAACAGCCCACCCCAATACACGCTGACAGGACACTGCCAAACAGCACATGGCTGGGCTGCGCAAACGGACTTTCCGGTGCGGCATAGATCAGTACCGACGTTGCCCCAAACGAACCCACAATCAGCAACTGCTGGGAAAGCCATGCCGAGCTTAACCAGCAAATCACCGCCATACCGGTAAATGCGCCCAACCATGACCATACAGCATCCTGCCAACCTACCCGATTGCGCTGAATACGTTCGCCCCGCATTTTGCCAAGATACGTTTTCATCTCGCTCTCATTGCACTAAAGAAGTGCGAAATGATGGCAAATTGCACCAAATAGGCAAATGATAAATGGTCATAGCGTTATGAATACGTTTCAAAACATTAACGAGTGAAACGATTAACGCCATTAATACAGATACTTAGCAAGCTTACTTAAGCATCTTAATACTGAGACTGATTACATAATGAGCCAAGAAAGAATAAATAGCGCCAACAAAATCCGTACAATGGCGCCAAACAGTGACCCGCGCAGCAGCGCTCGTACACCACCCCACAATAGATAAAGCCCTATGATTAACACCAGAAGGCTAAAAAATGACGCGTTGATCCCCAGCGAACGACTGAGCCCATCGACAAACTCTTCAAGGGCACCGAAGAAATTGGTAAAAATAGCCAATAGGAACTCAACCACCGTACGAATTGCATCGCCGATGGTTTCCCCCACCCTGTCAAAAAAACCATTTGCCTGCATGCAATATCCCCAAACGTAACCATCGTGTTGGTTGGCATTGTCAGCTAAAACCCAGCAACGGGCAAAATAATGCGCTCGGCACATGCACATACCAACGACGTTGAGTCGCTGGCTGTGCTCTTATCTAGCCAGGCTGGCCGCGAAGATACAGAGTCAAATAGCCATTAAGCCTTCAAGAAGCCAAGCGAAACAGGCTACATTAGGACTGAATCTATTGTGTCCGCCCAATAAAGGAGTCTTCGCAATGCCCAGCGTTTTAATTACCGGTGCAACATCCGGCTTTGGTAAGGCCGCCGCCCAGCGTTTTGCAAAAGCAGGCTGGTCATTGATTTTGACAGGCCGCCGGGAAGAGCGCTTGAAAGCGCTTGAGAGCGAGCTTTCACAGCAGGTGCCGGTATTAACCCTGACACTTGATGTACGCGATAGCGACGCGGTCACCAACGCTATCAGCAATTTACCCGAGCGCTTTTTGCCGCTCACCTGCTTGATCAATAATGCAGGCCTGGCACTGGCGCCCGAGCCTGCGCAGCAGGTCGACCTCAACGACTGGCATACCATGATTGATACCAACATCACCGGGCTGGTCAACGTCACTCACGCCGCGATGCCATTGCTACTGGCGCATGGTAAAGGTGCCAGCATCTTGAATCTTGGTTCTGTAGCAGGCCAGTGGCCTTACCCTGGCGGCCATGTATACGGCGCCTCCAAAGCGTTTGTTCAACAGTTTAGCTACAACCTGCGCTGCGATTTATTAGGCACTGGCGTACGGGTTACCGACCTTGCCCCGGGCCTGGCGGAAACCGAATTCACCCTGGTGCGCACGAAAGGCAATCAGGAAGCCTCCGATGCTCTGTATCGCGGTACTACACCGCTTCAGGCCGAAGACATTGCCGAGCAGCTCTACTATCTCGCCACGCTGCCCGCGCATATTAATATTAACCGCCTGGAAATCATGCCCGTGCGCCAGGCATGGTCGCCGCTTAATGTTGACCGCGACCCTGTATAACATCGCAATCCACTAACACGCGTCTGCTTTTTATGCTGCTGCACGGGTGATACAACGCTTCTCCTTCACCAGTATTCACTCGTACAGCAGCCCTTTATTAGGCTTCTCTGCCTGTCCTTTTTTGCTGGCTAACCCGCTATTCTCACGCGCTTTTCTCCAAGCCTTCACCTTATGTCTACCCCTGCCACGCTTGACCTAAATATTTTAAACCTCTATTTGTTATATATAACAAGGCGCCTAATAAATTTCTCTACGCCGTCAAGCGTGCCCTGCCAAGGGACCGCCCATCCAGAGGTCGATGTGCATGAATGTGAACATGACGTTTCTTCAAGGGCTACTCTCCAATATCAGTACGCGTACACGTCTCTTGGGTAACGCGTCTAACACCGCACAAAGCAGTGGTGCGCACTTGCAAGCTCTCTCATCAGCCTGTGCAACGCTGATGGAGCGTGGCGGTGAAGCCTCCCAGATAATGACCGCCCAGCGTGCGCTCACTCATTATCAGCAGTTGGCGCCTGAAGAGAGACTGGCGTTCTTTTCGCTGCTGGCCAGCGACTATTCCGCTGAGCCTAGCGCCATCCATAGCGCCTACAAAGCGTACTGTGCGTCGGAGGATAACGCCGCGCTGGAACAACTGTTTAACGCTTGTGAACCGCGTCGTCAGGATTTATTGCGCCGTTTGAACCTTTGCCCAGGCGGCACCTTCGAGCTGGTCAAGATGCGTGCCGACTTGCTCAAGCAATTGCGCCATATGCCAGAGCTTGCCGCGCTCAACAGCGACTTCTCGCATCTGTTTAATTCCTGGTTTAACCGGGGGTTTCTGGTGCTGGAAAGCATCGACTGGAATACGCCCGCCGCCGTGTTGGAAAAGCTCATTCAATACGAGGCGGTGCATGCCATCAGCGACTGGCGCGACCTGCGCCGCCGCCTTGATCCAGATGATCGCCGCTGTTACGCCTTTTTCCACCCGGCCACCGGCGACGAGCCGCTTATTTTTGTGGAAGTGGCGCTTTGTAAAGGTATCCCCGACAACGTTCAGCGTATTTTGGAACATGGCGAAGAAGTGCCGCTGGAGGTAGCCGACACTGCGGTGTTCTACAGCATCAGCAACTGTCAGGCAGGACTTAAAGGGGTGTCGTTCGGCAACTTTTTGATCAAGCAAGTCGTACAGGAGCTTAGCCGCGAGCTGCCGCAGTTGAAGAACTTTGTCACGCTTTCGCCGGTACCCGGTTTCGCCGACTGGCTCGCCGAGCAGCGTGCCTCGCAGTCACTGGTACTGTCAGAGACGCTAGGCACCTTTTTACAGGACCATGAAGCAACCGAGCTGCCCGCCGCCGCGCATAAAGAGTTCATGCGCCTGGCCGCCTATTACTTAACCGAGGCCAAGCACCGTAGTGGCCAACCGCTCAATCCGGTCGCGCGTTTTCATTTAGGCAATGGCGCCAGCCTTCATCGGCTGAATTGGCTGGGTGACACCTCATCCAAAGGGCTGCAACAGGCCCACGGCCTGATGGTTAACTACCTCTATCAGTTGGAGCGTATTGAGCAAAACCACGAAGCCTATACTCGCAACCATAGCGTGGTATGTGCCAATGACATTCGCCGTTTAGCCAATCAGGCAGGCCAGTATTTCAACAGTGAAGCGAACGCCTAACAGCGAGCGCTTTGGATAATAAAAAGGACCCTTTCATGAACCACAATCTTTATCTCAAGTTCTATCCGCATTTTGAACGTCAGTCCAATAAGGTGCTGATGGATACGCTCAACGGCAAGCGCTACCGGTACAGCGATGTTCTCGCTACCAGTCGAAAAATGGCCAGCACCCTGCTTGAGCTGGGCGTTTCACCGGGCGACCGAGTGGCCGTACAGGTCGACAAAAGCCCTGAGATCGTGATGCTGTATCTTGCCTGCCTTCAGGTCGGCGCGGTGTATTTGCCACTGAATACCGCCTATACCGACAGCGAAATCGCCTACTTTCTGGAAGATGCCGAGCCACACGTTTATGTTTGCCGCCCAGAGGTGCTGCAACATGCCCGCGCTATCGCCAGCGGCGTTGCCCATGTAGAAAGCCTGGGCACCAACGCCGACGGCAGCCTGATGGAGAAGGTCGACAAGGCCTCCGAAACCGAACAGGTGTGCGAGGTGTCGGCCGACGACCTGGCGGCCATCCTGTACACCTCGGGGACCACCGGGCGCTCCAAGGGCGCCATGCTAAGCCACCAGAACCTGGCCTCCAACAGCCAGGCGTTGAGCGAGGCGTGGCACTATTCCGAGCACGATCATCTGATCCATGCCCTGCCGATTTTCCATACCCATGGGCTTTTTGTAGCGTGCAACATTACGCTAATCAACGGCGCGTCAATGACGTTCCTACCCAAGCTGGACGTGGATGAGCTGCTTGATCTGATGCCCCATGCCAGCGTGCTCATGGGCGTACCCACTTTCTATACCCGCCTGCTCGCTTCGCCGCGTTTAAACCGCGATATCGTTGCCAATATGCGCCTGTTTATTTCGGGCTCGGCGCCGCTGCTGGCGGAAACCCATGAAGCGTTTGAAGCACGTACCGGCCACGCCATTCTTGAGCGTTACGGCATGACCGAAACCAACATGAACACCTCCAACCCCTACAATGGGAAGCGTCGGCCAGGCACCGTGGGCAAGCCCTTGCCGGGCGTAGAAGTACGGATTGCCGACCGCGAAAGTGGCGCCGCACTTGCCCAAGGGGAAACCGGCATGGTTGAGCTACGCGGGCCTAACGTTTTTCAGGGCTATTGGCGCATGCCCGAAAAGACCAAGGCGGAGTTTCGTGATGACGGCTTTTTCATTACCGGCGATTTAGGCCTGATGGATGACCAGGGCTACCTGAATATCGTGGGCCGCGATAAGGACTTGGTGATCTCCGGCGGCTACAACGTCTACCCGAAAGAGATTGAGCAGTTAATTGATGACCTGCCCGGCGTAATGGAGTCGGCCGTTATTGGTGTGCCTCATAGCGACCTTGGCGAAGGGGTCGTCGCCGTGGTGGTCCCCAGTGCTTCAGACGCCATTAGCGAAGCACTGGTACTGGCCGCGCTGAAGGACCAGGTAGCACGCTACAAACAGCCCAAGCGGGTTTTCTTTGCCGATGCGCTCCCTCGCAACGTTATGGGCAAAGTGCAGAAGAATCAGTTGCGTAACACCTACGCTGACACCTTTAAAAAGGAGCACACCGCCGCTAACGCTTGATGCTGGATCCCGCGCCGCAGGGGAAGGGCTAAGCCCTGACTGCGGTTAAAGAAAGCTTCATACAACAACGATAAAACAGGAAGATTGCCATGGTGATTTACGGAGTTGCCCTGCTCGCAGGGTGTATGTTGGGTGGTCTATGGGCTGGTGATGTGCTGGGTATGCTGCTTGGCGTCAATTCCAACGTAGGCGGCGTCGGTATTGCCATGCTGATGCTGATTTTTCTGGGCGGCTACCTGATGGACAAGGGAAAAATGCCCAGCGGTACCGAAAGCGGCATCACCTTCTGGAACGGTATGTATATCCCCATTGTGGTGGCCATGGCGGCGAGTCAAGATGTTGCCGCTGCCTTCGATGGTGGGATGATCGCGCTCCTGGCAAGCCTGGTGGCCGTTGCCGCAAGCTTTGCATTGGTGCCCTTTCTCACTCGTCTCGGTCATCCGAAATCCTCATCCACGACAGCGGTTGCGTCTGCTTCAAGCGCCAGTAAGGCCAGTAAGTCTCGGGTCAAAACCTCTTCATCTTCTCCGGCGTCTGCGCGCACGCGCACGGCCCGCTAACCTGAGGCTATCGTTATGATTGAATCGTTCGTCACTCAGCTCGAAAAACAGCATCTAATCGCCGCCTTTGCGCTGGTAGGCGGTGCGATGTATATCTCTTATCTGGTCAGCGACAAGCTGACCAAGGGCCGCGTTCACGGCTCAGCCATTGCGATTATGGTGGGCCTGGCACTCGCTTACTTTGGCGGCATTCATACCGGTGGTAGCCGTGGGCTTGCCGATATCAGCCTGTTTGCAGGGCTTGGGCTAATGGGTGGCGGCATGCTGCGCGACTTGGCCATTATCGCCACAGCTTACGGGGTGCGCTTCCAAGAAATTCGCGCAGCGGGCCTTAGCGGTATCATCGCACTGTTTTTGGGCGTTATTGTGTCCTTCGTAGCGGGTGTTGCCGTGGCTTACGCATTTGGCTATCGGGACCCGGTCTCGCTCACCACCATTGGTGCCGGTACCGTCACCTACATTGTTGGCCCCATTGCCGGCGCCTCCATTGGCGCCTCTTCCGACATTATTGCGCTTTCGATTGCAGCAGGCCTTTTCAAATCGATTCTGGTGATGGTGCTGACTCCCATCGCAGCCCGCCATATCGGTCTGGACAACCCGCGCTCTGCGATGATCTTTGGTGGCTTGATGGGTACCACTAGTGGCGTAGCAGCGGGTTTAGCTGCCACCGACCCGAAACTGGTGCCTTACGGCGCGATGACGGCCACTTTCTATACCGGGCTAGGCGCACTGCTTGCCCCTTCGGTGCTGTACCTTGCTGTGCGCGCCGTTTTTTAAAGGCGTATCTAGCTGGCGATGGGCAACCGTTTGCGGCTGAAGGCCGTTAGCCCGACCAATAGCGCCGTGGTGGTAAAAATCGCCACGGCGCTCATCGCCATTCCCACTCCCGGTGAGCCCTGCTCGAATTGTCCAAATACGAATGTCGATACGGTGCTCATGCCTGCCGGCGCCACCATCAGTGATGCCACCAGCTCTCTGGAAGCGATGGCAAACACCAGCAGCATGGATACCAGAAGACTCGGCGCCAGCGCCGGCAGCAAGATACGCCGAAATGTCGTGACAAACCCGGCACCACACACTCTGGCAGCTGCTTCCAGGCTCTCCCCCATCTGCCGGAAAGCCGCACTGGCATAGCGCACAGGGTAAGGAAGCAGCAGGCACGCATACGCCAGCAGCAGCATCGCCCCGGTGTTGTACACCTGAATGGGCCAATGGCTCTGGTTCCACGCCAGAATCAAACCTACTGCGACAACGACCCCAGGCAGGGTGTTGGGCAGCAACGACAGTAAATCGAGCATCCCTTTGCCACGTACTTGAGCGCGCACCACCATATAGCCAACCAGGGCTCCCAATACACCTGTGAGCAAAGCGGCACCAACGGCCAGGCTCAAGCTCGTTCCCAATGCCTGCATGGCACCGCCACGATTGGCAAACAGCGCCTCGAAGTGGCGTAGCGACAGGTTATCCAGCGTAAGCCCGCCCGACAGCGTTCCCGTCAGCGCTGTCGCCAATACGGCCAGCAGGGGGACGGCAACCGAGATAAACGCCACGGCTGAAAAAAGCACTAAGGTCGGCCATTTCCATTTTCCAAGCTCGGCGCGCTCCCCCGTCGCTGGCTTGCCGGTCTGGCTGATAAACGAACGCCGCGTTACCAGCCAGTGCTGGACGTAGAAGGCGGCCATCGCCAGCATCACAAGCAACAGTGACAGCACGGCAGCGCCGGGGATATCGATTGGCCAGTCGGAAAAGCGCTGATGAATCCCGGTCACCAAAACGTGATAGCCCGCCTGAGCGCCCAGCGTGGCTGGCGTGCCGAACTCCTCAATCGTGAGTGCAAAAACCAGCAGTAGGCTGGCCGCAATACCGGGCGTCGAGAGTGGCAGCGTGACGCGCCAAAGCGCCTGCCACTTGCCTGCCCCACAAACGCGGGCGGCCGACGCGTAGCGCCCACCCACACTCATCATAGTGCGCGAAACGGCAAAATAGACCACGGGAAAGACGTTCAGAACCATCACGAACACAATGCCGTAGAAAGAGAATAGAAAATGGCTCGCTTCGATACCCATTAACTGCTGCGCATAGCCACGCGGCTGAAGCGTCAACATCCAGGAGAGCGCTGCGATATACGGTGGAATCATAAACGGAATCAGAAAAATCAGATCCCAAATAGCGCCGCCCGGCACACGGGTAAGCGCCCGCAGCGCGCCAAGCGGTATGGCCAGCACGGCACAGGCCAAGACCACGGCAAGGCCCAGCCGCAGCGTATTGCCCAGCAGTTTAAGCAGTGCAGGGTCGACAAGCGTTGGCACGAACAGTGTAAAAGCACCAGAGAGATCACCGCGCGACCATAGCGGAAAAATGGCCTGCAAAACGATATACAGTAGCGGCAAGCCCACCAATAAAAGCAGTATCAGCACCGTGAGCAACAGCACGATGCCTGCCCCGTCCAAACGGGGCAGGTTGAGGGCTTTGATCGACTTCATCACCCGCCCGTCAGCCCACGAAAGCGTTCCAGAATGACGTCACGCTGCTCGTTCATTGCTTCGCTATCGATATCAATCAGCGTCAGCTCATTCAGCGTCGGGCGCTGTGCTTCGATATCGTTACGTGCTGGCATCAGGTAGCTTTCAGCAACCCGCTGCTGGCCTTGATCAGAGAGCACAAAATCGATGAACTGCTCGGCCTCATGTTGCATAGCGCTGGACTCAAGAATCATCATCGGGCGCGGCGCGATAACCGTACCACTTTCGGGGAAAATGACTTCAATCGCCTCGCCGCTTTCCTGTTGGGTAAGCGCAATATAGTCGACGGCGCCAAACACAACAGACTTGGCGCCCTGCAATACGGGGTTAAGCGCGCGCGCATTAGGCCCGGGCACCACCATACCGTTGTCCATCAGTGCCTCCAGCAACGACCACGTTGCGTCTTCTCCCGTCGCCGTCAAAAGGCCGGCCACCAGCTCAAAAGCAGCTCCCGACTGAGCGGGATCAGGCATAGTTACCTGGTCGGCGTAAGCCGGGTCAGTCAGATCAGACCAGTCGCTGGGTGGCGGCGTATCACTATTTTGGTTCCAGACCAGCGACAGCGCCGAAACGCCTTGGGCGACGTAGTCATCCGCCTGCAGGAAATCAGGCACAGTGGCCGCATTAGAAGATCGATAAGCGTGCAAGAGACCATCTTCCGAAAGCGACGTAGCGCTATCCCAAGAGGCAGAAATGACGACATCTGCCAACGGATTGGCACGCTCGGCTTCCAACCGGGCCATTACCTGGCCTGTCGTACTTTGAAACACATTCACATCGATATTGGTTTGCTCGGTAAAATCGGCCGCCAGACGTTCAATCAGCGAGTTCGGCCCTGCCGAGTAGATCGTCAACGCCTGAGCATGAGCTTGACTACCCAGACTAAAAATTGCGGCGCCCGTAAGCGACACCAGCGCAGAGCGGGAAAGCAATCGAGAAAGCATGCGACATTCCTTATAGTGGGATAAATGTGTTAGCAAAGCTCCGCAGCATGCAGAGGGGAACAGGAAAGCGCCTCGCCAGTGGGTAGCCAGGCGCGTAGTGATGCGACGTCTACCGTCAGGCCAACGGATTCCGATGGCACCAGCGTGCCATGTACGCGCAGTTTTATATGGGTATGTTGATTAAGCGACAGCGTTAGTGCGGTGTGGTCGCCCTGAAACAGCCGACCTTTTACCTTGGCAATCACGTCAGCCTGAGTTGGCGACGTCAGTGTAAGTGCCCGGCGAGGTAGCAGAAGGCGTGCCGGGCCGGTGTAATCACGGTGAGCCATGACGCGTAACGTTTGGCCAGCAACATGAAAGCCATCTGCATCGAAGTGTCCATCAAGCACCGCACCGGCATCGATAAACGCGGCAATCGAGGGGGTAGCGGGCGCTTGATAAAGCGCTTCCGGGGAGGCTACCTGTTGCAAACGCCCCTCTTGCAACACTGCCACCTCATCAGCCAGGGCAAAGGCTTCGTGCTGATCGTGGGTGACAAAAACGGCCGTCAGGGCGAGCTCTTCTATCAGGGCTCTGATTTCCAGCGCCAGATTGTCGCGAAGCCCTTTATCCAGATTGGAGAGCGGCTCATCCATTAGCAAAAGCCTGGGCTTGGCCACGATGGCGCGTGCCAGAGCAACGCGTTGCTGCTGCCCGCCGGAGAGCGACCCCGGCTGGCGGTCGGCATAGTCGCCAAGGCCGACCAGCGACAGCGCCCAGGCTACCTGCTCTTCGCGCGCTTTAGGGTTAACACCTTGCATTTCCAGAGGAAACGCTACGTTTTGCGCCACGCTCATATGCGGCCAGAGCGCATAATCCTGAAAGACCATGCCGAGCTTTCGATCGTTGGGGCTCAAATGACACTGAGGCTGAGCCACAAGCTGCCCATTCAGGGAAATATGTCCGCTATCGATGCCGGTTAGCCCAGCGATACAGCGCAGTAATGTCGTTTTACCACAGCCAGAGGGGCCTAGCAGGGCCAGCACTTTGCCGCACGATAGGTGAAGGTCGATACCATCCAGCGCTTTTTTATCACCAAACGATTTCTGCAAACCTTCAATAGCAAGCGCAGGAATGGGCATAGGATTAGCACCGTCATCAAAGGAAATTATCCTAACCAAAAATGATGACAGTCGTTTGACAGCGGCAATGACCGTTAAAGCGGCACCAATGTCTCTAACGCTTCACGGCAAAGGTGCTGCGTTAACTCGGTTAGCAGGCGGCCTCCGCTGCGCCAATAGTGCCAGTAAAGAGGCACATCAATAGCACGCCCCGGCATCAATTCCACCAGCGTGCCTTTAATCAATTCATCTCGCACTTGAAGCTCTGGCACCATCCCCCAGCCAAGCCCGCTTTCCATTAGCCGTACAAAGCCCTCTGAAGAGGGGCATAGGTGATAATCAAACCCTCCCGTTACGCCAAGTTCCGCCAAAAAACGATGCTGTAGCTGATCATCGTTTCCAAACACGATTGCCGGTGCGCGGGCCAACGCCTGGGCATTGATGCCTTCTGCCAAGTAGCGGTGGACAAAGGCCGGGCTTGCCACGGCAAGATAAGGCATGGCACCTAACGCTACGCTGTTGGCACCCGCAACCGGGCGTTCGGCAGCACAGACACATCCCGCTACTTCACCAGCACGCATGCGCTTTAGTCCTACCTCCTGGTCCTCCACCACCAGCTCCAGCAACACGTTCTGGTTGGTACAGAAATCCCCCGCCGCTGATGCCCACCACGTCGCCAGGCTATCGGCGTTAATCGCCAAGCGCAGGCGTTCCGGTACGGCCTCACTTAATACCGGCACCTGCCCCTTTAAGTCGCGTTCAAGTAAGCGCACCTGCTGCACATGGTTAAGCAGTTGGCGTCCTACCTCGGTGGGCGCAGGCGGTGTGGCACGCACCAGAACGGGCTGACCAATACGCGCTTCAAGCAGCTTGATCCGCTGGGAGATAGCTGACTGCGATAACCCCAGCACCTGCGCGCCTCGCTCAAAACCACCCTGCTCTATGACGGCGGCCAGCGCCGCCAATAATTTGTAATCCAGCAATCACTTTTCCTAATGAGACATCAGCATTATTCGTTTTTCTTATACAGGTAATCTCTGCACACTGGCCAGCGATATTCATAACAGGAAAGAGAGCATGTGGCAGAGTTACAGCAATGGCCTGCTGGTCGGGATGGGGTTAATCATGGCGATTGGCGCTCAAAATGCGTTTGTGCTTTCGCAAAGTCTGCGCCGCGAACATCATATTCCGGTCGCTCTGCTGTGCATTGTTTGCGATGCCGTGCTGGTGACTGCTGGCGTGTTTGGTTTGGCGAACCTGCTGGCTCAGAATCCCCTTCTATTGGCCATTGCTCGCTGGGGTGGCACTGCGTTTCTGCTTTGGTACGCAAGTCAGGCACTACGCCGTGCCTGGCGCCCTAACGGGCTTGAGGCAGGCGGTACGCCCCCACGCTCTCTTGCTGCGGTCATACTGGCGACACTCGCGGTAACGCTGCTCAACCCGCATGTTTATATTGATACCGTATTGCTGATCGGCTCACTCGGTGCTCAGCAATCTATTCCCGGCGCCTATGCCATGGGGGCTGCCAGTGGCTCAGCACTCTGGTTTACGGCCCTGGCACTAGGCGCTGCCTGGCTGGCGCCTTGGCTGTCACGTCCCTTTACCTGGCGGCTAATCGATATCGGGGTTGCGATGATGATGTTGACGATTGCTGTCCAACTGATGATGGGTGGGCTGTAACCCATCCATAGTATGAGGGTTTTAAACTTTTAACGTAGATTAATACCACTTTCTAAAATAAAACATTTCACCACGCGCCCACTGACATTCAATTTAAAGCTTAACTTTTATAAACACTTGAGTGCCTAAATCCCTGCTAGCTTTAAATGGCTTCCGTCTTTCATTACGGACAATGCTGTATTAACCGAGAAGGAGCCGACTGATGGTTATTAAAAATGCCAAGGAACTTTTCATTCATCTGCTTTCCGATACGAACAGTGCTGAAAAGCAGATAACCAAGGCGCTGCCCAAGATGGCCCGCGCAGCTGACGACCCTCAATTAGCCGACGCTTTCAAACACCATCTTGAAGAAACCCAAGGCCAGTTGGAGCGGCTTGAGAAGGTCGCGGATAGCCTGTCGGATATCCGTATCAAGCGAATCAAGTGCCACGCGATGGAAGGCTTGATTGAAGAAGGCCAGGAACTCATTGAAGCCACCGAGAAAGGCCCTGTACGAGATGCAGGCTTAATTGGCGCGGCGCAAAAAGTAGAGCATTACGAGATTGCGACATACGGCACTCTTTGCGCCCTTGCCGAGCAGTTAGGCTATACAGACGCTAAAAACATCTTGGCCGAAACGCTGAAAGAAGAGAAATCGACAGATGACAAGCTAAGCAAACTGGCAGAAGCCAACGTTAACAAAAAAGCGGGTTAACGACTGCTTGGCAAACGGGTCTCAATAGCTGGCTCACCCCCATTATTACGACTATCAGATACTGTTCGTAGCAGGGGGAGCCAGCTATTAACGGAACTGCCCTGATGCTATTGATCGTCTATTGCGGACGTATTACGTCGTAACGGCTCGCTCACATCCTCTCCCCACGATTCCCATTCTGATCTCTGCCTGCCCTGGTTTGGCCTTAGCCAACCGATATCCGATGCTTGAGTTAACGCAAACAGGCTGATATCTTATCGATAATAACTATCATTAGCATAGGGAATTTAATCTCATGTGCAGCATGAAAAAAAGCACCTCGCGGGAGAAAACACCGCCACCACGTGAAGTGGAAAGTCGAGAGCTACTGGGGTCAGAAGGCCAGTTGGTGATTCATCACGAAAACCGGCGCTATCTGCTACGTTTTACCAAAAGCGGAAAGCTTATTTTAACGGCTTAACAACTGACCGTTACGCCCCCTTAGCATTTGCTATTAGTACGTCCCAAGCTTAATGCCAGCCAGGTAGCCGACGCACCCAGCCAGCACCTATTACCTTCTTATTGTTGGAATGGTCTGGCCCATGAAACGCGCTTACTCGCTTTGCCCGCTTTATCTTACGTTTTGCCCTCTATTGGTAGCACCTGCCTTGGCGCAACCAGAGATTGAGCCTCACTCCTTTGATCCTGTCACTGTCACCGGTACACGAGTGCCCACGGATCTTTCCCGTGCCCCACTCATCATCGATATTATTGAGCGTGATGATGCAGTGTTGGCCACCGCGAGCCGAGTGGAAGACGTACTAAGCCGTCAGCCTGGCCTACACGTTGCAGGACAAGGGCGCCGCAACGGCCAAACGCTGAGCCTGCGTGGCTTTGGCCGCGAGGGCGTACTGGTCCGCCTGGATGGTGTTCGGCAAGATATTTCCACGGGTCATATCGGTAACTTTTTCCTTGATCCCGCCTTGATTCAACATGTCCAGATTGCCCGCGGAGCGCTCTCTAGCCTTTACGGTAGTAACGCGATGGGCGGTGTGGTTAGTTTTAACAGCGTAGATGCCGAGGACCTACTTGCGCCCGACGAGGAAAGCGGTGTACGGCTTTCTGTCGGTGGCGCAAGCGCCAGTGACGAGTTACGTGGCAGCCTTACCGCTTTTGGTCGTCGTGATACGTCAAATGGCCGCGTCGATGGTCTTCTCTCAATAGGCCGTAGCAAGTCCGGTGATATTCGTCGCGCCGGTGGCGAGATGGCCGATGAAGATGCCTCGCTCAACAGCCTGTTACTAAAAGGTGGCTGGCAGCCGGATGACGACCAGCGGGTGTTTGTTAGCTGGCAACATTACGACGAGCACACCACCCAACCCGCTAATCCGCAACAGCGTTCTACAGATGCCAGCAACCCGCTGCGCGACCGCGACGTTCAGAGCAACAATGTGCAGCTCGGCCACCGTTGGCAGCCAGGTGCGGCTACCGAGATCACCTCACGACTCACCTTTAGCCAGCAAGATATTGATGAGCCAAGGGCCAGCCGCACTCTGGAGCGTGCGGGGCTGCAAAGCGACGGCTATCACCGAATGGAGCATGGCTGGCTTTCTCAAACGCTGGTATTTGGTGCTGAACTGGAGCAGGCCCGCCAACGTCCTGAAGGCGATGCGAATGGTTTCCCACGTGCCGACATTGATACGCAAGCAGCCTACCTGGATACAACGCTCACCGCTGGCCGTTACCTGACGGAGGGCGGCGCGGGAGCGTTCGACATTGGATTAGGCGCCCGCTATGACCGTTACGATGCCACCGGCCAAGGCGAGGCCAACAGCGTACATGACCAGATTTCCCCACGTTTTCGCGTTGCCTGGCGGCCCGACGACGCATTGATGCTATTTACCGGATACGCCGAGGCTTTCCGCGCTCCGAGTCTTTCTGAGCTATATGCTAATGAACGCCACTTTGCGGGGTTCTGTGCCGGGCCGTTCTTCTGTACGCCCGACAACTACTGGATACCCAACCCGGACCTTGTCCCTGAAACCAGTCATACCTGGGAGAGCGGCGTGGTTTGGCATCAGGGAGATTGGCAAGTGCGTGCCAGCTACTTTGATACCCGTGCCAATGACTTTATCGATACTCAGGTCGATATTATGGCAGGCACCACTCAAGCCGTGAACGTTCAGCGCGCCCAGCTGTGGGGCTATGATGCCCGCGTTTTCTGGCAGCCCAGCGCTTTTTCTTTCCTTACCAGTTTTGCAGGCCTTTCCGAAGTCTCCGGCAAAGACCGCGACACCGGCGCGCCGCTAGGCAATCAAACACCGCTGGAAGCGACCTTAGGCAGTGATATTGCACTGTACAACGGTAATGTGCGCCTGGGCTGGCAAGGTCGGTTTGCCCGTGATTTCGACAAACAGGGCGATGACGAGCGCTTGCCAGGCTACGGGCTACACGATGTACACCTGGCCTGGCGCCTTACCCCCGCCATTGATACCTCGCTACGCCTGGCCAACCTGGGCGATAAAGTGTGGTACCGCCCCGATGGCAGCTTAGGCGATGGGCGCAGCCTGTTCGCCACCCTCAACTGGCAGTGGTAATGCCACACCATGCACCCGATGGAGGTGAGCTCATGACGCAATCCCAACAAATCGCTATTCTGGAAGCCTTTGATGCTGCGCGTGAAGCACAGCCGCGCCTGCCCGCTATTGATATTGCCGAGCGCTTGGCCATTAGCGAAGGCGAGTTACAGGCGGCTCGCCTGGGGCGTGATGTATGGACACTGCCCCTGCCACCCAGTGAGATCGCAAGCTATCTGCCCACGCTTGGCCGCGTAAAATCACTGACCCGCTCGCGCTTGGCCGTCCTTGAACAAACCGGGGGCTATCCTGAATTGCGCGGCGGAGCCCAAACGGGACTACTGCTCGACCCCGGCGGTTTGGATCTTCGCTTGCTGTATTCCCACTGGCACTGGGTGTGCCTGATTCGCGATGCCATGCCTTCACAAGATGGCTCGGAGGAGTGGCGCTGGAGCCTGCAAATATTTAACCAGCATGGCTGCGCCGTGCACAAATGCTTTGCGCTGGAAACACCGCTTCCCAGCGCCTGGGACGCGTTAGCAGCACTCGGCACCCAGGACACTCCAGCGTTCACCCAGAGTGCACCACGCCTTAAACGCCCGCTTCCCAACGCCCCCGACCTTGCGAGCGAATGGGGAGCGATGCAGGACGTACATCAATTCTTCGCTCTGCTGCAGCGCCATCGCCTGGAGCGTATTGAGGCCAACCAACTGATGGAGGGCCACTATACCCGGGCGCTACCGGCTAACATACTGGAAAACCTGCTCCATCAGGCAAGCCAACACGCCTTGCCGCTCATGCTGTTTGTCGCCAGCCCCGGCTGCGTGCAAATCCGCACGGGGACGCTGCCCATGCCCCAGCGCGCACGGGGTTGGCTGAACCTGTTTGGCGATAGCTTTACCCTGCACCTGGACGACACCGCTATTGATCAGGTATGGCAAGTGTCTAAACCCAATCGTGATGGAGGCGTCACCAGCATTGAAGCGTTTGACGCACAAGGCGCATTAGTCCTGCAAATATATGCCGAGCGCCGCGAGGGCAATCCCGAATCCAGCGCCTGGCGGCAGCTATTGAATGAGCTTAATCAGCGTGAGGCCGTGGCATGAAGCAGCCTGTTCGACTGCTCTCCGGCGTTTTGCTTGCGCTGCTGTTCAGCCTGGAAACGAGCGCCAGCGAACGCTGGGTTGTGCTGGGCGGCGATATTGCTGAAACGCTTTCGGCCTTGAAGGCTGACATTAACCTGGTCGCCCGTGACGATACGGTTCTCTATCCTGAGACCCTGACAGCGCTGCCCTCTGTGGGTTATTTACGCCAGCTCTCGGCCGAAAGCGTACTGTCGGTTCAGCCTGACCGTATCCTTGCCAATCAGCATGCCGGCCCTAAAGAAGTGCTTGAACAGCTGGACGCTGTCGGCGTTACGCTGGATGTAGTTAGCGCACCCGCGACGCTAGCGGCCATTGCTGAAAAGGTTCGCGCGGTGGGTAGCTACACTGACCGGCATGAACAAGCCAACGCTTTAGCGCAAACCTTGACTGACAAGCTTGAATACCTGGCCGACTTGCCCCCCTTACCTTCAACCCGGGCGATGTTTATTCTCCAGCATAGCGGCTTAACGCCGCGCGCCGCTGGTCGCCAAACTGCGGCGCATACGGCACTTAAAGCCGTCGGGCTGGAAAACGCCTTTGCAGCGATGGAGGGCTACCACAGTGTTGGCGCCGAGGCGTTGGTGCGCGAGGTGCCTGAGCTGATCATTATGTCAGCGCACGGTTTAGACGCCATGGGCGGCCCAACGGCCTTATGGCAATTACCCGGTATGGCACTTACTCCGGCAGGCCAAGCGCAGCGGTTAATCGTTATCGATGATCAGGCACTGCTGGGCTTTGGGCCACGTGCGCCCGACCAACTGTTAGCCTTACGCCAGGATGCTGAAGCGCTGCTCAACGCCTCGCCCACAGCACTGGCTGCGCCGTAATGGTCAGCTTAAGGCTTATCGTCAGCGTACGATGCGACCGATGGGGCGCGCTCCACGAGTCCTTATCGGCTTAACGCTTGCGCTGTTACTTGCCTTGGCGTGGGGCGCGGCGTCGGGCGCATTAGGGCTCTCCCCATGGGCACTGCTAAACGGCAATGCCGATACGCTCAGCACACAGGTTTGGTGGCAGCTGCGCTTACCGCGCTTGCTGCTGGGGGTTGTCGTAGGCGCCATGCTTGCGGGCAGCGGCGCTGCCATGCAGGGGCTATTTCGTAATCCCTTGGCCGACCCAACGCTGCTCGGCCTTGCCAGCGGTGCCGGGCTATTTGTGGCGCTATGGATCGTTATTTTTCAGGATAGCGCCGTCAACAGCCTTTACGGCCAGTTTGCTGCTGGCTTTTTGGGCGCGCTGAGCGTATGTGTCATCGTGTTTGGCTTGGCCAAACGCCAGGGTGGGAGTGCCGCCGTTATGACCCTGCTGCTAGCGGGCCTGGCGATTAACACTCTGGCCGGCGCTGCGGGTGGTGTCCTTGCGTTTATCGCCAGCGATGAACAGCTGCGCCAACTGAGCCTGTGGGGTATGGGCACGCTAACCCATGCCTTATGGCGAACCACCGCTATCGCCCTGGTACTGATTAGCCTGGCACTGTGGATGCTAATGCGCAGCGCCAGCGAGCTTGACCTGCTTCAACTAGGCGAAACCACGGCCCATGCGGCGGGGCTGGACGCCAACCGCCTAAAACGCCGTATTGTCGTGGCCACCTCACTTGGCGTCGGGCTGTGCGTAGCCCTCACCGGTGTCATTGGCTTTCTTGGCCTGCTGGTTCCCCACTGCCTACGGCTTTGGCTAGGGCCCGGACACAGGTTACTCCTGCCTGCCTCAATGCTGGGCGGTGCTTTGTTATTAGTGGTCGCCGATACCCTGGCTCGTACGCTAGCCGCTCCTGCCGAGATCCCGGTCGGGCTGCTAACGAGCCTTTTGGGCGGGCCCTACTTTCTGTATCTGCTTATGCGCCGGAGCCCGTCATGCTGACCCTGCATCAAGCGGGGCTAACCTCAATTCCCGCACTAGCGCCCATGAATGGTGAGATCCATCCAGGCGAACTGCTCGCGATTGTAGGGCCTAATGGCGCAGGCAAAAGCACGCTGCTCAGCATGCTGTCAGGCTATCGCCGCTGCGAACAGGGCACCGTACAGTTGGATGGCCACTTGCTACATGAATGGGAGATCACCGCGCTCGCCAACCGTCGTGCGCTTGTCGCTCAGCAGGAGCCTGTCGGCTTCGATTGGCGAGTGGAAGAACTGGTGTGTCTGGGGAGCAACCCCGATAAAGCACTCATCGCCGAACTACTCGATGATCTGGACCTCGTCCCGCTCGCCAAGCGCAGCGTACTCTCGCTCTCGGGCGGCGAGCGCCAGCGAGTGATGATCGCCCGCGGCGCCTGCCAACTGCTCTCGCGGCGCTCGGACGCTGCCAGGGATGGCGGCCTGCTTCTGCTGGATGAACCCACCAGCGCCTTGGATATCGGCCAGCAGCAGCGACTAATGCGTCAACTACGCACCTGGGCCACACGGCATCATATGGCCATCGTATGCGTCCTACATGACCTGAACCTGGCCGGCACTTACGCCGACTACGTTTGGTTACTGCAAAAGGGGCAGCGTATAGCGCATGGTAAACCCCGACACGTTTTAAAGACTACGACCATCGCCAAGGTGTATGGAGCGGAACTTTACTGCATCCAAAGCGACATGGCGTTGGCTCCTCTTATTACCCTTGCGCCGTGATTTTTTTATTAATGAGATGAGCAAGCCTCGCATGACCAAAACTTCTTCTGCTCTGCTTCGCATGTTTCTTAACGAGCGGCATCGTCTTATAAAACGTATCAAGCAGGTTGTTGGTAGCACTAGTGTTGCAGAGGATCTGGCACAAGACACCTTTGTTAAGCTGTGGCAACGCCCCTCTAAAGAAACAGATACTGCTGGCTTGCTACACCGCACGGCGCACAACCTAGCGCTGGACTATTTACGATCCCAAGGGGTGCGTAAGCGTCATCAAACTCAAGAATTTAATGCCACTATTGATGAGCCCCCTCAGGAGCCAAGTCCAGAACAAATTGCTCATAAGACTCAACAGTGGCAGAAACTAATCGATCAATTAAATACCCTTCCCCCCAGAACTAAACGCGTATTCCTACTCAATCGAATTAGCGGTGAGACCTATCAGGCTATTGCCGAGCGCTTGGGCATTTCTGTTAGCACGGTTGAAAAAGACATGATGCACGCGATGCGCCAGTGTCGTAAATGGAAAAAACAATCAATCAATGAGGAAAACATTCAGTCCACTCGTTGTATTAATAACAACAGGCCACGTTCCCAGGAAGGGTTAGACCGTGACTAAACCAAACGAACCTTTGAGCCAGCCAGCGCCATCGCCTGCAATAGATGACGCCACCATGGATGATGCCATCGCTTGGTATCTTAAACTCAAGGATGCAAGCGTCACCCAACATGATCAACAGGCGTTCAACGCGTGGCTACAACAAAGCCCGCTTCACCACTTTGCGTATCAAGAAGCGAAACAGCTTTGGCAGGATATTGAAGCCCCCATTCGCCTGTTTCACCTTCAACAGTCTGCCACGCCATCCAAACGGCGGAATGAACGACCGTGGGGATGGGCAGTCGCTGCCCTATGCATGCTCGGCTTGCTGTTGAGCCTTGAACTATGGCGTGAACCAGCCAACTGGGATCGACTGACAGCCGATGCCGTCACGACACCAGGGCAAATGAAACAACTTCTACTGGCAGACGGCTCGTCTCTTTTACTGGATGGGAATAGCGCGCTGGACATTGAGTTTGACGAAACCTACAGAGGACTAACGCTAAGACGCGGGCGATTATGGGTTGATGTTACGCAAGATGCCCAGCGCCCCTTCACCATTACCGCTGGCGAAGCATCGATAAAGGTTATCGGTACTCACTTTGCTGTGATGCATAGCACTGACAGTGTCACCGTGACGGTGGCAGAGGGGCAAGTAGCCATTACAGACAGTCAAGGACACCAAGCCCTGTTGGGTGGCGGTAAGCAAGTGGCACTTATCAATGGCGAACTTGGCCCTGTCTCACCGGTAGCTCTGCCTGTAGCACTTGGCTGGAAGGAAGGAAGAGTTGTATTCGATGACGCAGGAATGAGTGAGATCGTTGCTCAATTGGAACGCATGCTACCAGGCCGCCTACTACTCGATACTCACGCTTTTTCTGACGTACGTCTTTCCGGAAGCTTCCCTGTCGACCAGCCGGAGGCTCTGCTTTCAGCCTTGACTCATGTATCTGACATTGAGGTTCATCGCTTACCCGGCGATTTACTGTGGCTACGCACGGGGTGAAGTACTCATAGGTAATACACGCACACACGGGGATTGCGCCTCCATTTACGTCCCTGATTTCATTCATCTCACTAAAGAGAACGACTCATGGAAACACTTCTTTCCCCTTCAAGAGAGACGAATACTCTCCCCTTGAGCAAGCGTCTAAAGTTGGATACCCATACTGCTCATGAACATGTTGATAAAGCCATTATGGAACTCGCCCCTTTTGCCAGCCTGGAAGGCTACAAGAGATTTCTAACGGTTCAATATCAGTTCCAACGTCACACTGAAGTGCTTTATCTTCAGCCTGAGCTGAACGACTGGCTGGAAGGGCTGGCCGAGCGCAGTCGTTACCAAGCAGTGATCAGAGATTGCCAGGATCTTGCCCTCAACCTCGATGACTTGACTGACGATGCTCTCTCAGTACCCGCTATCGAATCTCAAGCGGCTGCGGTTGGCTGGCTTTATGTCAATGAAGGCTCGAACCTGGGTGCGGCTTTTCTGCTCAAATACGCCAGCCAACTTAACCTCTCCATCAATTTTGGTGCCCGTCACCTCGCCCCCAGCGATGCAGGACGTGGGTTGCACTGGCGCCGCTTCACTGCACAGCTAGACGCCATCCCGCTCTCTGAAGAACAGGCAAACGAAGCCTTAAACGGCGCCAGAGCGGCCTTTACTTTCGTTAAATCGCTGGCCTCTAACGTACTAACTAATAACCAAAAATAACGCCAAAAGAAGCGTTACTAAAACGATATAACGGGGAATTTTAGTGAACCAGACTCTACAGGGACACTCGTCCAGATTGCTTGTATACGCCTTTCCTGCCGCCTCTCTGTTGCTCAACTGGTGGGCAGCCAGCTTATTCATGATTTCACTGATAAGCGGGTGTTTAGGCTCACTCTATGGGCTAATGACAGAAACACCTAGCGTATGGATTTCGCTAATGATCGCCTTGGCAAGCGGCGTTTTTCTGCATAGCGTGCTGATCGCAGTTGCATTGACGATTGCCGTGACCGCCGAACAAACCTGCTGATGCAGTTCGCTCAACTACAAACGGCGGCTGCAGAAACTGAGCGCAACACCTTAGCGAAATGCTCAGGTGTTGCACTCAGTTTTTGCAGCCAAGCGGTAATGTACGCCGAGATAAGGCACATAATTGCGGAAATTAAACACCTTGGACTCATGAATAGTCACCAACCCGTGCACTTCTTTTCGTGTTATACCCTCTTCATTGGGAGTTATAAAACCACCATCGTTAAAAACGATACAATTACTTCCGCCATGAATGACAAAAATATCGTCGCCCATGCCACCCATTCGCATACCGTCTATGGTGAAGCCTCCACCAAGATAAACGCCTGAACCATGCCCGCTCCCTCATACCGGGAGGGAGGCATACGGTGATATCATCCCACTCGATTTCCTGAGCCATACCATCCCCCCCTTGAATGTACCTAATCTGCCTTTGATTTGATCACTATAAAATATAAACAATCTCAAATATAAGCAAATATCAATTGCAATTGATTATGATTAACCCCGAAGTTGAACGAGGGGTATATAACGCATGCTCGTATGCCCAGAGGGAAACCTGCATGCATGGCATGCCACGCATCGCGTCCCATACCACGGCCCCACAAAATAATTTGGCAAAAAATTTATTTCAGATGAGGGAAATTCTCATCCCAATCGTTAATTAAGATACAAACGATTATTATTAGCGTAACAAGGGAGCTTTATTTCAATGCATTTTAAGGTTTTTTCCCGATCCCCAATCACTGCCGCTGTGATACTGGGCCTGCTTGCCGCGCAAACTCAGGTATTGGCACAGGCCCAGCCCTCTGTACCGAACTCATCCAAGGCGCTGCAGCAAAATCCTTTGCAGCAGCGCTACACGTTCGACCTGCCCGAACAGCACCTGCTCTACTCGCTGGGTGAATTTACCGCTACCACGCAGATTGCTGTCGTCCGTCAGGATGGCCAGCCCATCAACGGTACCGCACCGGCCTTACGCGGCGAAATGACTGCCGATGAAGCACTTCGCACACTGCTAGCCGACTCATCACTGACCTTTTCATACCGCAATGGCAGAACGGCAGAACTACTGGAACCAACCACCTCAATCACCGTGGGCAACCAAACAGCCTTTAGCACTCTGACCGTATCGGCAGACCGTATCGGTGACGACTGGGTCTATCATGAGCCACGCTCGGTAAGCGTGATCACGCGCGAACAGATTGATCGCACGCCGCCGCGCCACGCCGCCGATATGCTGCAGGAGACCCCTGGTGTCTACAGTGCCGTCAACGCCCAGGACCCGGGGCTCTCGGTCAATATCCGGGGCATGCAGGACTTTGGGCGCGTCAACATGATGGTCGACGGCATGCGCCAAAACTTCAACGACAACGGTCACCAACAGCGTAACGGCACCATGTATGTCGATTCCGAGCTGCTCTCGGACGTGGTGGTCGAGAAGGGGTCCAGCACGGGCGTGCATGGTGCGGGTGCCATCGCTGGCAGTGCCAACTTCCGCACCATCGATGTGGATGATGTTCTTCTACCGGGTAAAGATATCGGCGTGCGCTTACGCGGCATGACTGGCGTAGGTGGAGAAGGCAATGGAGTCAACTTTATTGGTAGCGCGACTGTAGCCGGGCGCCTTGGCGATCGCTGGGAACTGCTGGCGGCGCGCAGCAACCGTAATTTCGGCGAATACGCCCCCGGCCGCCGTCGACCAAACTACGATTTTCTTACGGTAGGAGTCCAGGATGAGTTTCATAAAGACATCGTTCAGGATGTCGACCGAGTCCGCTTCACCGACAACGAGCAGGACTCAAACCTGTTCAAGGCGCGCTTGCATATCGATGACGACCAGTCACTGACGTTTTCCTACCTGGGTACCGAACTCTCTTACAACAACGTCTCGGATCGGCAGATAATGAGGGCTGGTGAGGTGGTCGACGGCGATGATGCCTGGCGCCGCTTTGGCGACGCCAGTACAACCTCCGACTCGGTCAGCCTGCGCTATAACCTTAACCCCTCCTCCCCTCTGATCAACCTGGAGGCTAACGCTTACTTCGTTTCAACAGAAGGGCAGCGTTATACCGAAGCTGGCCGGCCCGTGGTGCTAAACGGCACCGATATGACCGAGCTTTACTGGATGATCGGCGTCTGTGAACAGAATCCCATCCCAGATAATGCATATAGCGCCTGCCGGGCGGGGCTTGACAACAATAACCGCACTCAAATCGATACCTACGGCTTTACGCTGGAAAATACTGCGCATTTTGCACTCGGCGGGATTGATGGTTTCTCTTCCAACCACGGGGTTGAGTACTTTATCGACAAAGGCGAGTCCACCACTGCACAGGAGCGCGGCGGCCGCCAGCTGGCCTCGATCGACAACACCATGCAGCCCAGCGGTGAACGCAGTATTGCAAGCGCTTTTAGTAACTTACAGTGGGAAAACGAAGCCTTTACCCTAGCGGCAGGGCTTCGCTACGACTATTACAAGCTTAAAGGCTCTACAAAGCTGCCTGGAGTAGAGTGGACATATCATAACCGCTATGACAGAGCGTCAAGAAGAGCTGAAAACGGTCTGAGAACCAGGAGATCCAACTGCATCAGCGCTATCATTCCAGAGCAAAGTAGGCAGACAGCTTGCGATGATATTCCGACTTGGGAAGGTTATGTTAACGACCCAACCTCTATGATCGACTATGAGACAAGTTGGCGTTACGAACCTACTTGGTTATCGGACACTGTGATGCAAGATTACGACGTCGATAACAGCATGGATAAGTTGCTACCCACATTATCCGCAGCCTATCGCCCCAATGAGAACGTCGAACTATTTGCTAACTGGGGCCGTGGCTGGCGGCCACCCTCACTCACTGAAACACTCATGCAGGGCAGTCACCCCGGCGACCCCTTCGCGGTGCTATTCCCCAACCCTCATGCACAACCGGAAACCTCACGCAGTTGGGATATAGGCACCAATTTTACCGCCCAGGATCTATTTAAAAGTGGGGATCGCTTCTTCAGCAAGCTCTCTTACTACGACACCCGTGTGGATAACTACCTGATCACCTCTATGGTTAACGTGATGCCAGGGCAGCAAGGGGGATTAGGCCATACCATGTTCGTGCCAAACCTGCTACCCATGAACTTCCGCGGTTTGGAGCTGGAGATCGATTATGACGCCGAACGTTGGTACACCCAAGCCAACTATACCCATGTACTGGGGAGCGATAATCAGTTCTGCCAGAAGATCTATCCACTGGGCAGCGGGAATATCCGTGAAGATATACCGGATGAAAACGGCAACTACTCTGACGCTTACTACGAAGCCATTGAAGCCGGTTACGACTCTTATGAGGCAATGAGAGATGACCTAACTTATTGCGGCATTGATGTCATCGGTATGAATAGTGCCAGGCAATTGCCCATGGATCGCGGAAGCCTCACCTTCGGTACCCGCTGGTTCGACCAGCGCCTAGATGTAGGCACCCGCCTTAACTACAGCGCCGCGGGCGGCCCGGAGGATTTCGACTTTGACCTGTGGCCCAGCTACGTCACCTGGGACCTCTACGCCAGCTATCAGGTCAACCCTAACCTGCTGCTGCGAGCCACCATGCTTAACGTGCGCGACCGTAACTACGTCACCGGCTACTCGGATATTTTCTCCAAGAGCTATGGGGCGGGTCGCACCCTAATGGCCGGAGCAGAACTGCGTTTTTAATTAAATTACGGCGCATGACCCGCGCCGTTTACGAACATGCCCACCCTTACGGGTATGCAGGGCAGATAATTAACGTTATCTGCCAATCACGGCCTTAAGGCCAACATTGATAGATCAAGGAGACTGAAATGTCCATTAGCTATACTTATGATGAAGCCTATTTCCCTGATACGTTTTCAACCGGCACACTGGAACTCCTGTTAACAGAGTTTCAAAAGGAGGGAGCGGGTGGAGAGCACAGCGACAATAACCCGGGTGGTATTAATACTGGAGGGTTCTTCACCAACGGAGTTAACTCAGGCTTGGCGGGCGATACTTACGCTATGGCCAACAATGATGGTGACTTTGCTTTCTCCGCCACTGGCAGCCTTTCCTATAACTTCGCTGATCATGCACTGACTGGCACCTTGACGGAGCTTACGTTGGGTGCGGGCCTCAATAATGGTGAAGTGGTTAATGATTTCATTACCTTCACCTTTGACGATCCTATCGTTGCCAGCCATGACGGCCGTGGCAACGAAGTACACGACATCATCTGGGGCTTAATGAACGGTTCGGTGAACGGTGCCGACGATAGCGCTGGCACTGGCACTGATGGTGGCTTGCTGGCGGTACTGGACGATGCAGGCTTGCTCGGCGATGCCATTCCGGCATCCGTCACCGGCGTTGCTGCCAGCGACTTCGATTTCGCCCTGGCTGCGTGAACAACGCCATCGCTATAAACACCTAATAAAAAAGGCAAGGGGAATCCCCTTGCCGCAACGTTCAAACACCGCGTCAGGGGCGTTATGCCTTGGCGCGGTGCCTCGGCATTCTCGCCAGATAAGACGAGAAGTCAAGCAGAGACGTGACCAAAGCACTAATGAGAGAACGAATTCGAGACGAATGGCTGGGCCTCAAGGTTCAAGCACATTCGTTGTTTTGTCATGTCATTTTCAGGACACGCCACCATGCCCGCGCCCCCTCGCCGCCAGTCAGGTAATGAACTAAATCAAGCACTCGGCCGCTATCGCGGCACACTGCGCTCGGTAGGGCTGTTCAGTGCGGTTATCAATCTGCTGATGCTAGTGCCGCCGCTGTATATGCTGCAGGTCTATGATCGCGTACTGGCTTCCGGCAATACCACCACGCTAATGATGCTAACGGGCATGGCGCTGGGGCTGTTGGCGTTAATGGGTGCCTTGGAGTACATACGCAGCCTGGCAGTCATTCATATTGGCGAACGCTTCGATGAACAACTGGGGGAGCGGGTTTACGCGGCGGCCTTCGAGCGCGGGCTAAGCGGCCAGGCAGCCCAGGCGGGGCAAGCCACGCGGGATCTTGATTCGCTGCGCCAATTTATCACCGGCCACGCGGTATTTGCGTTCTTCGATGCCCCCTGGTTCCCACTGTATTTGCTGGTGATGTTTATGTTCCACCCGTGGATTGGTTGCCTAGCGCTAGTGGGTGCCATCGTGCTGATCGGTCTGGCATGGCTCAACGAGCGACTTTCCCAGCCGCCGCTACGTGAAGCAGGCAAGCTTTCCGTACAGGCGAATGCCATGGCAGAAGCGCAACTGCACCATGCTGATGCCATCGAGTCGATGGGTATGCTGTTGGCCTTTACCCGCCGCTGGTCGCACCTGCACGATGGCTTTGTCGCGCTGCAGGGGCTGGCCAGCGAGCGTACCGCGCTGGTTACTTCTATCTCCAAGAGCCTGCGCATTGCGTTACAGTCACTGGTATTGGGGTTGGGCGCTTGGCTAGCGATTGGCGGGCAGATCAGTCCTGGTACGATGATCGCCGGGTCTATTTTAATGGGCCGTGCGCTCAGCCCTATTGATCAGGTGATCAACGCTTGGCGGCAATGGACCTCGACACGGCTGGCTTACCAGCGCTTGGGTAACCTGCTAACAGTACACCCGGCCCGCCAGCCAGGCATGGACCTCCCTGCCCCGCTGGGCAAGCTTAATGTGGAGCCGGTAAGCGCCATGCCGCCAGGCGGAAAGATACCCACGTTGGTTCAAGTGGGATTCCAATTGGAAGCGGGCAGCGTGCTCGGTGTTATCGGGCCTTCGGGGTCAGGCAAATCTACCCTGGCCAAACTGCTAGTGGGTGTTTGGAAGCCGAAGGTCGGCACCGTGCGGCTGGATGGTGCCGATATCAAGGGCTGGAACAGAGCGCTACTGGGGCCACATATCGGCTACCTGCCTCAGGATGTCGAGCTGTTTGCAGGTAGCGTGGCGGAGAATATCGCTCGCTTCAGCGAACCGGACCCCATGAAGGTCGTCGAGGCCGCCAAAACCGCGGGCGTACACGAACTGATTCTGGCCCTACCCAATGGCTACGACACCTACTTAGGAGATAGTGGGATCGGCCTTTCGGGAGGGCAGCGCCAGCGTATTGCCCTAGCGAGGGCGCTCTACGGCCCCCCGGCACTCGTCGTGTTGGACGAACCCAATGCAAACCTTGATGACGCCGGTGAAAAAGCACTATTGGAAGCGTTACAGCGACTGCGTGAATGCCACGTTACGGTGGTGCTGATTACCCACCGCCCTCAGGTACTCAAGGCCACTTCTCACTTGCTAGTACTACGTGAAGGCCACCTGCAGAAGTTCGGCCCCACTGAAGAGATCTTGCAAGCCTTGAACACTGCCCGCCAAGCGGTAGCTCCTGCCAATGGCGCGATGGCCACTCCGTATGCGCAAAGCGCTTATAGCTACGGCAATGTTTCCATCAATCGTCAGGAGCAGCGCGCATGACCCTTCGCGATATCTCGCAGTCGCCACCTGATGCAAAACCACACACCTCCTCAGCCATACCGGACTGGCAAGCACTCGCCATGCGCCGTAAGCGACGACCGCTTCGCATAGGGAGTTGGCTGCTACTGGGAGGCTTAGCACTGTTTGTGGCCTGGGCAGCCTGGGCACCGCTGGATAATGGTATCGCCGTGCCTGCCACGGTGGTGGTGTCGGGGAACCGCCAAGCGGTCGAGCATCCTACCGGGGGCACGGTCGAAAGGCTCTGGGTGCGCGATGGTGATCGAGTGGATCAAGGGCGGCCGTTGGTTAGCCTGGATACCACGCAGCTGCAAAACGAGGCCGAGGTGCTGCGCTTGCAGCACGCCTCGGCGCTGGCGGAAACGGCGCGCTTGGAAGCCGAGCGCGATGGGCAAGCGAGCATCACCTTCCCACCCGAACTCATGCCCTCGGGCGATGCCGATATTGATACTCTCGTCAGCCAGCAGCGCCTGCTCTTTGCCAGCCGCCGCAGTGCCCTCGACGCCGAACTCGCGGGGCTTGCGGCCAGCCTTGCCGGGCAACGCGCTCAAGTGACCGGTCTCGAAGCTTCGCTCAGTCAGCAGCGAACACGCCTTGACGTGCTCAGCGAGCAGCGGCGCAACCTGAGCGAGCTAGCATCGGGAGGCTACATACCACGCAACCGAATGCTGGAGTTCGAAGGCAGTTACGTCCAGTTGCAAGGCGACATTGCCAGCGCCAACGGCACCCTGCAGCAAACCCAACGCCAGATCGACGAGCTTGAGCTGCGCCTGACCCAGCGCCAGGAGGAGTATCAGCGCGAAGTGGGCGAAGCGCTGGCTCAAGCCCGCCTGCGCGGCCAAGAAGCCGCCGGGCGCATGGCCAACAACGCCTACGAACAAGCGCACGCGGTGATTCGTGCCCCGCGCTCGGGCCGCGTGGTGGGCTTGGCCTTGCACACCGAGGGCGGCGTGGCACAGCCCGGCAGTCTGCTGATGGAGATCGTCCCGCAAGACGAGCCATTGCGCGTGGAGGGGCAGCTTCCCGTCGACCAGGTCGACCGCGTAGCACCGGGCCTGCCGGTAGAGCTTGCCTTCACCGCGTTCGAGCGCAGCAGCACGCCGCGCGTTCCGGGCACGGTTACGCAGGTCTCCGCCGACCGCTTGGTCGACGAGGTCAGCGGCCTGCCTTACTACCGCCTGGAGGTCGAGGTCGCCAACGACGACCTGGCAGTGCTGGGCACAGCGCCGCTAAAGGCGGGCATGCCAGTGGAAGCATTCATCCGTACGGGCGAGCGCTCACTGCTCAACTATCTGCTCAAGCCCCTGTTCGACCGGGCACGCATGGCATGGGGGGATGCATGAGGTTGTTACGTTCAACGGCGGTGAAACTTAGCATCGGCTGCTGGCTCTGCCTACCACTGGCTGCCCAGGCACTGGATTTCCAGACCGCTTACGACTACGCCCGCCAATACGATCCTACTTGGCTTGCTGCACAAAACGCCCGCGATGCCGGGCAGAAGGAGCGTGCCCTGGGGCGCTCGCGGCTGCTGCCTACGCTCGGCTACCGCTACTCCTACGCGCATAACCACTCTGAGGTAGAGCAGTCGACCCCGCTGGGCACGACCACCAACGACATGCGCTACTCAAGCCACACCTCGGCAGTGACTCTGACCCAGCCGCTACTGGATGCGGCGGCTTTCGCCCAGTATCAGGCAGGCAGGGCGCGTGCCGAAGCTGCCGAGGCAACGCTCGACCGCGCCTATCAAGCACTGGCCGTTCGTGTGCTCCAAGCCTATACCGATACCCTCTACGCCGAGGACGACATCGCCTTGGCCGAAGCGCACCTGCGGGCATTGGAAGAGGAGTCGGAGAAAAGCACCCAGTTCGTCGCCTATGGTGAGGGCACGCGTACCGATCAGTTGGAAATTGCCGCACAGATGCGACTGGTCGAAGCGCGCCTAATCGAAGCCGAGGACCGCTTGCAGGACGCACTCAACGCACTCGACCTGCTCATCGGCCAACGGCCTGCTTCCCCCCTGGCACCGCTTCGCCCAGACGCCTGGGCAGTGCTGGCGGAGCAGGCACAAGCCAGTGCCTCCACGTTAGACGAGTGGCAAACCTTGGCACTGGCCTACAACCCGGAGCTTGCGGCACAGCGCAGCGCCCTGGATGCCTCGCGCCATCAGGTGCATGCCCAGTACGCAGGCCACTTGCCCACGGTGCAGCTTTATGCCCGCAGCCAGATCTCCGACTCCAGCAGCGAGAACACCATCGGCCAGCGCTACGATACCAACAGCATCGGCGTCGAAGTCAACCTGCCGCTCTATTCGGGTGGGCGGGTCGTGGCCGCCAGCCGCCAGGCACAGAGCACCTTCGAACAGCATCGCCACGAGTTGGATGCGACCACAGCAGAAATTCTCAACGACGTAGAACGCCAGTACCGGCTGGTGCGTAGCAGCCAGCGGCGCGAAGAGGCGTACCGGCAATCCGTCGAGGCCGCCACCCAGCGCGTGGAAGCGACACAGCGTAGCCTGGAAGGCGGCGAGCGTACCCATCTGGACGTGTTGGATGCCGAACACCAACGCTTCGAGGCGTTGCGCGATCTGGCGCGGGCTCGCTACGATTACCTAGTGGCCTGGCTGAGCCTGCGCTGGCAAGCGGGGCAACTTGACGACAGCGATATCGCCCAGGTAGCGAACTATTTCTAAACGATTTCCGGCGATACTGCCGAAGCCTAGAGAGCCACGACACATGAAAGAAACGCCCCCTTCATCGACATCGCCCCAGCGTGAGCCTGCACGCAGCCCGCTGGCCCGCGCCCTATGGGTAGCACTGGCCGCGCTGAGCTTCGGCATTGGAGTCGTAGGTATTTTCGTGCCACTACTGCCGACTACCGAGTTCATGCTCGGGGCGATCTACTGTGCTTCCAAGGGCTCGCCACGCTTCGAAGCCTGGATTCGTTCGCGGCGCTACGTGGGGCCATTGATCAAGAACTGGGAGTGCGAGCGCGCCATTTCACGTCGCGCCAAGTACGTGGCGGTGAGCAGCATCATCGCCAGCGCCATGCTGCTGCTCTGGCATTTGGGGGAAGGCTGGTTGCGCTGGGCCATCATCGCACTGCTGGCCGGGGTGGCGGTATGGCTGGCAACGCGCCCAGAGCCCACCAAGCAGGATTGATGTGGCAATAAAGATTGCCCAGGACGAGACTAGAGGGTCAGGTTTTCCGGCTGACCGATATCTTCCTCACCGTTCGTGTACTTTATCCACGTTTTACCCAGATGGTTGCGCAGTTCATCGCCGACGCGTGCGGCGTCGCGGGCCTCCAAGGCCGCCATGATAGCCTCGTGCTCCTCCATGGCTTTCGCCCATTTATCGTTCTTTTGATTGGACAGATAGCGCACCCGATAAAGCTGCCGACTGAGGTTGGCGTGTATATCAATTAGGGTCGTGTTCCCCGAAAGCGCCACGATCCGGTTGTGGATATCCTGGTTAAGCCGAAAGTAGTTCTGCCGATCCCTTCTTAAGAACGAAGCTTTCATTTCGTAATGCAGCGCCTGTAACTCAGCAATATCTTCGTCGCTAGCCCTGACACACGCCAGTTGCGCGGCTGACTGCTCAAGGACGCTTAATACATAGGCCTTTTCTTTCATATCCGCAGCGCTGACATCCGCAACCACAGCCCCGCGGTTGGGGGAAATCACCACTAAACCTTCTGTCGCAAGAATCTTGAGCGCCTCGCGTAGCGGCGTACGCGACACTTGTAACTCAACTGCCAGCGTGCGCTCGGGTAACCGCTGTCCCGGTTGGAAATGATCCATGACGATATGTTCGCGCAAATAATGCGCGACTTTTTCAACAAGCCCGGCGTTATGGGTTGGAGCGATATCTTCCATGGAGTTGTTCACTTTGATTAGCGTCTATTAATAATGGCATACCAAAAAACTCTTTTCAAATAACCATATATAAAAAAACATTCCTTAGAAAACACTTAAGATATTGATTTAATAAAAAAACAAACCTAATAACGACTAAAGTATCACCCCTCTAGCGTTGACCTCAACAATGGTATACCACTAAATTTCACATCTATATATTACGTCTACGTTGAAAAAAAGACGCATTTATAAGTTCATGGCCACTGTAAAAATACTTTTGCCAAACATGGAATTCTACTATTTATGAATTACTTACAACATTTTCATACGGCCAAAGTAGTTGAAGTCTGTATCGCGGGCGCTGGTGATTTTGGTCGTGGCGTATTGCGTCAAGCCCGCCAGATGCCAGGATTGTCAGCGCGTATTGCGATCGACATCAATCCTGAAAAGGCGGCTGAAGCCTTTCGCCACGCGGGTTTTCCCAGCACAAAAATAATGGTATGCCATTCTACGAGCGATGCCGAAGACGCTTGGCAGAAAGGCTTTTTCATTGCCACGGCTTCTTTCGATACGGTCGCGGCACTTCCGTTCGATATTCTGGTTGAGTCTACCGGCATTCCTGATGCCGGCGCCCATTATGCAGAAGCGGCCTTACTGGCGGGTAAGCATGTCGGTATTGCCACCAAGGAAACCGAATCGGTTGTCGGACCCTACCTGACTCGCCTAGCCGAAGACCAAGGGCGCCTTTTCACTCCGCTGGATGGCGACCAGCCAAGCCTGCTGATTGGCCTTGTCACATGGGCCAGAACGCTGGGGTTTGAGATCATTTCTGCTGGCAAGAGCAGCGAATACGACTTTATCTGGGATGAAGCGCAAGGCACCGTTACCTGTAACGGTGCCCAGTACGATGCCTCTGAAATTGCCGCACTCTGGAAGCTTGACGATAGCGATGCACGCACCACAGTCAAATCCCGCGGCGAGGCTCTATCCGCTATTCCGCAGATTTCAGTGCCTGACCTATGTGAGATGGTCAACGTTGCCAACGCAACCGGCCTGCAGCCAGACCTGCCCGAATTTCATGCCATGGTGCTGAGAACCATAGAAGTACCCACACTTCTGGATACCCAAGCAGAAGGCGGTGTTCTAGAAGGTAACGAGCGCCTTGAAGTTTTTAACTGCCTGCGCCGCCCAGATGAGCTGAGCTTTGCTGGCGGTGTGTTTGTAGTGGTGCGCTGTGAAGACCCGCATGTCTGGACACTGCTGCGCGATAAAGGTCACGTACTAAGCCGCAGCGGCAATAGCGCCATGGTTTATCTGCCGCGCCATTTGCTGGGCCTGGAAGCGCCCATCTCACTGCTGGATGTGGTACTCAACGGCTTAACGTCCGGTGGCGGCCATGCCACCACACCTAAATTCGACCTGACTGCGCGCGCCACCCAAGCGATCAAGGCGGGCCAGCGGCTCGAGATGAAGGGCCATCATCGGCACATCGAAGGGCTGCGTCCGGAGATTCACCCCGCTGCGGCGCTTTCAGATGACGCCAAAGTCCCTTTTTATCTGTTACCAGGCGCCGAAGTTATCCGCGATATCGCACCTAACCAACCCATTACTTTAGCCGATGTCGCGTTACCACCTTCTCGATTACATAAGCTTCGACTTAAACAGGACAACCTGTTTTATGCAGGCGACAGCCAGTAACTAACGATAGAGCGCCTTTAAGGTGCTCTACTTCGTATATTGATGGACCCTAAAAGCAACAATAATCACCTTGGAGAAAATCATGCTTATCAAACATAATGTTAAATACGCCACTTTAGGTCTTGCCATGCTCGGCGCGGCTACCAGCGCAAGCGCCAGCGATGCCGACAACTTCCCCAGCAAGCCGATCCAGTTCTTGGTAGCCGCAGGTGCTGGCGGTGGTACTGATAACTTTGCTCGGGTCGTTCGCCCGATGTTTGAAGAAGCCATTGGCGGCGCGCGTATTACAGTGGTTAACCTGCCAGCCGCATCCGGCGCTTTAGCCCATCAGCGTGCCGCCACGAGCGAGGCTGATGGCCACACTTTAGACTTTGCCTCCACTACGCTTGTGACTTCACTCGCGGCGGGCCAGAACCCCGTGGGACTGGATCAATTAACGCCGGTTGCGCGTATGCAGTCTGACGTAATGGCGCTTTTTGTTAATCCTGAGCGTTTTCCTGATTTTGATTCTTTCGTGAAATACGCTGAGGAAAATCCCGGTAAAGTCACCGTTGGGGGCACCCATACGGCAAGTCCAGATCATGTAGCTTTCCTGTCTCTGCGCGATGCGTCTGGGCTAGACATAAACTTTATCCCTTACGACAGCACCGGCAACGCCACTGCCAACGTGCTGGGCGGCAATATTGATGCGACCACCACCTCGCTAAGCCCGCTATTAAGCTACATCGAAGCTGGCCAGATGATGCCAATTTTGGTCTTCAGCGATGAGCGCCTTGAAGACTACCCAGATGTGCCGACCACGGTTGAAAACGACTGGGATCTGACAGACGGTAACGATCGCGCCATATTTGTGCATGCTGATACGCCTGCGCCGATCATGAAGCGCCTGGAAGATGCCTTTAAAGACGTATATAACTCTGAGGAGTACCAAAGCTACGCAGAGCGCGTAAACCTTGATTACCGTGAAGGCTGGATGGGTAGCGACGAGTATCGTCAGCGGCTTGAGAACAACTACGAGCTTTACTCACGTTTGCTGCAAAACGACTAAACCAGCAGCTGCTGGTTGGTGGAGGGGCGTGTCCCCCCTATACACATCTGAAAGATCGGCCTCGCGGGGCCGTTCTTCCACTATCCCCATCAAGGTTTAGCATGCACGCTAGGATCACTCTTTTTGCGCTTGGGGTCGTGTCACTCGCGGTGGTGAGTCTTTATCCCACGCTGCAATTCCCAAGCTCTGCGCAGGTGTCCACGTTTATCGGCCCTCGCGTTTGGCCACTGACCCTGCTGATCGTTCTGTTTACGCTGGGAATTGTCCTGCTCGCCATCACGTGGCGTGACCGCAAACAGGCGCTGATCAGCGAACCTCAAGCTACTACAGACACCGCAACTGAAACGGCACCAACCTCATCACGCTTCTCCCTTGGCCGCACCCGCCATTGGTGGTTTATAGCGGCGGCTATCGCCTACACGCTATTGATACAAAGCATCGGCTTTTTAATCGCCAGCCTGATATTTACGTTTATCGGTACGCTGCTGCTGGGCGCCCGTTCGTGGATGACCATTGCCATTACGTTAGTTCTTGCCGCTGTACTGATGCAGGGCGTTTTCGTGTCGCTGCTTGGCATTCCCATGCCGTAAGGCTGACCCATAACAGACCCAACTTTCTAGGGAGTCGACCATGCTAGAACATTTTTTGGCTGGGTTAGCCGTGGTGATGCAGCCACTCAATCTACTGCTCTTAACCTCTGCCGTGCTTATCGGCTTTATCGGTGGTGCACTGCCCGGCGTTAGCGGCGTTATTCTGGTGGTTATCCTGCTGCCGGTTACTTATGGCATGGAGCCGACCACAGCCTTTATGGTACTGACCGCCATCTATGGAGCAACGGTCTTTTCAGGTTTGATTACGGCCATTCTATACCGTGCCCCGGGCACTCCTGAAGCGGTCATGACGGCGTTTGACGGCTATCCCATGACTCAGCGTGGAGAGGCAGGCAAAGCCTTGGGTATCGGCGTTTTAAGCTCCGCTATTGGAGGGCTTGTGGGCACCGTCGCGCTTATTATATTCACGCCCATGCTGGCCAAGATGGCCTTGAAGTTTTCATCTCCTGAGTACTTTGCCTTGGCGGTACTCGGTTTAACCGTGGTGGCTTCACTAGGCGGTCGCCTCATATTTGGCTTGATTGGTGCGGCGCTAGGCCTATTCATTGCGACCATTGGTATTGACCCGCTCACCGGCACCAGCCGCTTTACCTTTGGCAATCTTAATCTGGCCGAAGGCGTGGGCTTGATTCCGGTCATTGTGGGTCTGTTTGCCGTTTCAGAAGTCATGAAACGTACGCTGGACCATGAAAGCCATCAGCCCTTGAAAAAGGTGAAGGTCAAGATTTTCGATCTACCTGTCCTGCGCCAAATCGGTATGACCCTGTCGCGCTCATCCATTATCGGGGTCATCATCGGTATCCTGCCGGGTATCGGTGCCAGTACCGCGGCGATGGTGAGTTATAGCGAAACGGTCCGCTGGTCCAAGCATCCCGAGAAATTTGGGAAGGGTGCGCCGGAAGGTATTGCCGCCCCTGAGTCTGCCAATAACGCAGCGGCCATGGGTGCACTGGTACCACTTTTTGCGCTGGGCATTCCGGGTAGCGGCACTACAGCCGTTATTCTAGGCGCGTTTATCATGCACGGCCTGCAGCCTGGGCCAATGTTCATGCTGACCAGCAGTGACTTGATCTACGCCGTCTTTGCCGGGCTGTTTATCGTCAACTTTATGATTCTGCTTTTCTCAAAGCCGTTCATCGTGCTGTTTACCAAGTTGCTGAATGTACCTTATTCCGCACTCGGCCCCATCATTATCATGTGCTGCATCGTGGGTACCTATTCGGTGCGCAACTCCATGTTTGATGTATGGTTGATGATGGGCTTTGGCGTGTTGGGCTATCTGCTTGAGAAGATCAACTTCCCCCTGGTATCCATCATTTTGGGATTGGTATTGGGCCCTATCGCAGAAAGCGAGCTGCGCCGTGCGCTATCCATGTCACAAGGCGACTTCAGCATCTTTATTGAGCGTCCTATCAGCGCCACACTGCTGAGTATTGCTTTCCTTCTGCTGGCCGTCACGCTGATTACGCCGCTGATCAAGCGCGCACGTCGCAAGGCCACTACCTGAAGCCCGTATCCTGGAGAATGCTATGACCATCGTACTGGGCGCTATCGCCGACGATTTCACCGGCGCCACTGACCTTGCCAATAACCTGGTACGCGGCGGCATGCGCTGCGTTCAAGTTATTGGGGTGCCGACCACCTCGCCCGATTTAAGCAACGTGGATGCCGTGATAGTAGCGCTTAAATCGCGCTCCTGTCCGGTTAATGAGGCCACCACCGATTCACTGGCGGCATTTGAGTGGCTGCGTGAACAGGGTGCCCAGCAGATATTTTTTAAATACTGCTCAACCTTTGATTCAACCGACAAGGGCAACATCGGCCCGGTTGCCGATGCACTACTTGATCGACTCGGCATTTCGCAAACCGTGATGGTCCCGGCATTTCCGATTAATGGCCGTACGGTATACCAAGGGCACCTGTTCGTTGGCGATCGCCTGCTTAACGATAGCGGCATGCAGCATCACCCGCTGACACCCATGACCGATGCGGATCTTGTACGCGTGCTTTCGCGCCAGACTTCCCACTCCGTTGGCTTGGCCAGCCGCACCACGCTAGCCAAAGGGGCCGAAGCCACTCGCCAACACCTTGACGCTCTGGCGGCTAAAAACGTACGCCACGTGATTTGCGATACCGTCGATGACAGCGATCTGGACGTCTTGGCGGAGGCAACGGTAACGATGCCCTTGGTAACCGGCGGTTCGGGGCTAGGCCAAGCCCTGCCTGCCCAGTACCGCAAACAGGGTTGGCTTGCCGAGATAGCCGAGCCCGGGCGTCTTCAACCCGCCTCGGGTAACATGCTGGCACTGTCTGGCAGCTGCTCACGGGCAACGCTTGCCCAGGTTGCTGATTTCCTCGAACGCCATCCTGGCGCTGGTTTTGCGCTTGACCCGCAGGCTCTGGCGAAAGACGACAAACAATGGGAACAAGCCCTGGCCTTCGCGTTCGAGCGTCTTGAACAAGATGCACCTGCCTTGATCTATGCCTCAGCTGATCCTGAAAAGGTCAAGGCTGCTCAGGTGGAACTGGGCGTCGATAAGGCCGGCCTCATCGTCGAAAAAGCGTTAAGCCAGCTTGCCGTTACTCTGGTCAATGAAGGCGTTGGCCGACTGGTAGTTGCCGGTGGCGAAACTTCAGGAGCGGTGGTGTCTGCCCTGGGCATTTCAGTGCTACGTATCGGCGAGCAGATCGATCCCGGCGTGCCCTGGACACAGGCGGCACTTGCCAACCGCGAGGCCCCACTTTCCCTGGCACTCAAATCGGGCAACTTTGGCAGTATGGATTTCTTCACACGAGCGTTTGAGGTATTGGTATGAGTACTCACGACCAGAACTGCCTGCGTGAACAGATCAGCACGCTGGGGAAATCGCTGTTCGATCGTGGCCTGACCATGGGCTCCAGTGGCAATATCAGCGTGCGCCTGGATGACGGCGGCTGGCTGATGACGCCTACCAACGCCTGCCTTGGCCGTCTGGACCCTGCACGCATCTCGCACCTGGATACCCAAGGCCAGCTAATCAGCGGTGATAAGCCCACCAAAGAGCAGTTTCTGCATATGGCGATGTACGATGAGCGCCCTCAGTCCGGCGCTATCGTGCACCTGCACTCCACGCATTCGGTGGCGGTTTCCTGCCTGCCGGGTATCAACCCTTGCGACTGCATTCCGCCGCTCACCGCCTATTACGCCATGCGCGTAGGCAAGCTTCCCCTGGTGCCTTACCACATCCCGGGCGACCAACAGCTGGGCGAAGCGGTACGCGGCCTAGCAGGCAAGCACAGCGCCGTGCTACTCGCCAACCACGGCCCGGTTGTCGCCGGTAAAAATCTTGAAGCGGCAGTGTATGCCACCGAAGAGCTCGAAGAAACGGCCAAGCTGTTTCTGCTGTTGCGCGGCGAAAACCCGCGTGTGCTGACGCCTGAACAGGTTGCTGAATTGGAAGCCCGGTTTCCGAGAGATTAACAGTTATACTTCAATCCAACGCCCCGCCTGATGCGATGCTTCGATGGCATCGATCAAGCGGTTCACACGCACGGCCTCTCGAAAATCAGGGTAGAGCGGGCGGTCGTTGATAATACCTTCCACCAAATCGCGCACCTCGATAATTTTCTGATCGTTATAGCCTAAGCCATGGCCGGGTGCAGGGCTGAAGGCGGCATAGTCAGGGTGTTCAGGGCCGGTCAGCAGCGTGGTAAACCCGCGTCGACCGCTATTCGCTTCGTGGCGGTAGAGTTGCAGCTCACTCATACGTTCCTGATCAAAGACAATCGCTCCTTTGGTGCCCGTCAGCGTATAGGCAAGCCCCATCTTTCTGCCTGCCGCTACTCGTGAGGTTTCAATATTTCCAATCAAGCCATTGTTAAAGCGCAACATTGCTTGGGCCTGGTCATCGTTTTCAACCTTAGCCATACCTGTGCCATCCGCTGTGGGGCGCATGGCAATCACCGTTTGTAGCTGACCACACACCGAAGTGATGCGTTGACCGGTCAGGAACTCGGCCATATTGATAATATGCGAGCCTACATCGCCCAAGGCGCCAGCACCGGCGGTGGCTCGCTGGGTATGCCAATCGTGGGGCTTTTGAGGATCAAGTAGATAGTCCTCATTATGCCGCCCACGAAAATGGATCAACTCGCCAATTTCGCCGCTTGCCACAATATCGCGTGCCAGCTGTGTGGCTGAATTGCGAATGTAGTTAAATCCGACCAGTGTTTTGACGCCTGCCTGTTCGGCAGCCGCGGCCATCTCCTGCGCATCAGCCGTGCTGAGCGCCAACGGCTTTTCAGCATAAACATGCTTACCCGCCGCAATGGCTGCCAAGGCCATTTCTTTATGCAAAAAATTGGGGGCACAAATATCCACAACGTCGACGGCGCTATCCGCCACCAGTGCGCGCCAGTTATCAGTAGCACGAGCAAACCCCCAGGCATTTGCCCGGCTTTGCGCTACCTCAAGATTCACGTCCGCCAGCAGTTCACAAACCGGTTTTGCAGGCAGATCAAAGACACTGGGCGCTGCATTAAACGCAATAGCATGGGCTTTGCCCATAAAACCTGTTCCGATTAAACCAATAGTGAGCGTTTTCATTGTCATTATTCCTGTGAACAAGGCAGGCCATAAGCAAACGCCGAGCAGCGCTCGGCGTTAGTTTTACCCTTCGTTAGCCATTACATAGTGGGCATTGAAAAGTGATTGGTCTCTTCACGAATACCGCTTGGCCAGCGCTGGGTAATCGTCTTCATACGGGTATTGAAACGCACGCCATCGGGGCCATGCATATGCAAGGGGCCAAACAGAGAACGCTTCCAGCCGCCAAAGCTATGGAATGCCATGGGTACGGGAATAGGAACATTGACGCCCACCATGCCGACCTGGATCTGCTCACAGAATTGACGTGCGGCGTCACCATCGCGGGTAAAAATCGCCGTGCCATTGCCGTATTCATGCGCATTAATCATCGCCACGGCATCATCAAAGCTTGCAGCACGGGCAATGGATAAAACGGGCCCAAAGATTTCTTCAGCGTGAATGCGCATGGCTGGCGTCACATGGTCGAAAAGCGCTCCACCAATAAAATAGCCATTTCCCGCACTCTCGATATCGGCCTGGCGGCCGTCAATCACTAACTCGGCCCCTTCGTCAACGCCTACCTGGATATAGTCAGCGACCTTATCGCGATGCTCACGGGTAATCAGCGGGCCCATATCATTGTCGGGGCCATCGACCAGGCCCGGTCCGACGGTCAAATTAGCCAGTTCAGCAACCAGTTTTTCTCTTAAACGATTCGCCGTGTCTTCACCCACCGGAACCGCAACGGAAATAGCCATGCAGCGCTCGCCAGCAGACCCATAGGCTGCTCCCATCAGCGCGCTCACCGCTTGATCAAGGTCCGCATCGGGCATAATCACCATATGATTTTTAGCCCCGCCCAGCGCCTGAACGCGTTTGCCATGGGCCGATGCGGTCGCGTAAATGTACTCGGCAATCGGCGTGGAGCCGACAAAACTGACCGCCTGGACCCGTTCATCGGTGAGCAGCACATCGACCGACTCTTTGTCGCCGTTGACGACATTAAAGACGCCATCGGGCAGGCCCGCTTCTGTGAGTAGTTCCGCAAGGCGTAGCGGCGTTGAGGGATCTTTTTCAGAGGGCTTCATGACAAAAGTATTGCCGCAAGCCAGCGCAATGGGAAACATCCACATGGGCACCATGGCGGGGAAGTTAAACGGCGAGATACCTGCACAGACGCCCAGCGGCTGCATCATCGAGTAGCTATCCACCCCGGTACCCACGTTCATGGAGTGCTCGCCCTTTTGCAGGTGAGGAATACCGCAAGCAAACTCGACAACTTCAAGGCCCCGAGTCACTTCACCTTTGGCATCAGAAAACACCTTGCCGTGTTCGCTGGAAATCAGTCGCGCTAGTTCGTCGATGTGCTCTTCGACCAGCGCTTTAAACTTAAACAGAATGCGTGCACGCTTGAGCGGCGGTGTTTTTGACCATTCCGTGAAGGCGTCAGAAGCGATGCGCACGGCTTCACGCGTTTCATCGGCGGTCGCCAACATGACCTGGGCACTCTGCTCTCCGGTCGCTGGGTTATACACCGGTGCATAGCGTTCGCTGCTGCCCGATGTAAGCTGGCCGTTAAGGAAATGGGATAACGTCTTCATGCAAGCTCCTGTTTAACGGATGGTCGTGGCGCCGACTAATAAGTGGCACTGGCAACATCGAAGCCTGCCTGTTCGGCAAGATCGTGCAAATTACGGTAGCCCAAGCGGGCATACGTCAATGGGTGAGCAACTTCGGGGTCTTGCTCTGCCTCAACAACAAGCCAGCCCTGATAACCCTGATCACACAGATGCGTTAACGCCGGTAAAAAATCCACATCGCCATCACCAGGCACGGTAAAAAGACCATCCAGCACGCCATTTAAAAAGCTTTTATCACGGTTACGCACAGCTTCAAGTACAGGGAAGCGTAGGTCCTTGCAGTGCACGTGGTGAATACGTGTGCTGTAGCGCTGGGCGATGGTTAATGGATCACCCCCTGCGCCACGCAAATGTCCAAAATCAAGCAGTAACCCTACGCCTTCTCCGGTGCTATCCATCAAACGTTCAACGTCTGTCTGGCTTTCAATCACCGTGCCTAAATGGTGGTGATATACCAGTTGAATGCCTTGCGACTTGAGATAATCTCCAACGATATCCAGACCGCTGCATAAACGCTGCCAATCATCTTCAGAAAGATGGGGGCGCTGAGAAAGAGGGCGCTGTTGGTCACCGTGCACGCACCGAGATACTTCACAGAACACCATAACGCTGGCCCCACACTGCTTGAGCAGGTTCAAGTGGTCCTGAACGGCCGCAATCTCTTCCTCAGGGCTTCTTTCCAACAGATGGGCGGAATACCAGCCGGATACCAGGGCCAGCTCATGATCCTTTAACACCTTACCCAAGGCATCCGGTGTTCGCGGGAACTTGTTGCCTAGTTCAAACCCTGTAAAGCCCGCTTCGCGGCCTTCCTGCAAACAGGTTTCCAGCGGTGTCGAAGCTCCCAAACTGGGTAAGTCATCGTTGGTCCAGGTGAGTGGATTGATCCCCAGCGTGACGGTTGGCATAGCATGTATCCTTATCGTTATTGGATGATTAAGCAGGCTCAGCGCGCTTGATGCTGCTTGGCATCGCGGTAGCCTTGATAAGCGGACGTGACCTGCTCCCGGGAAGAGACCTCGGGTACGGCCACTTCCCACCAGGCGCCGCCTTCCTCGGTGCTGGGGATCGGGTCCGTGTCCAAGGTAATCACATAGGTAGTGGCTGCTTGGCGGGCACGCACCAGCGCTTGCTCCAGCGCGGCAATCCCCGTAATCGATTCCGCCTGACAACCCAGTGCTTTCGCATGGGCCGCAAAATCGGTTTTGGGTGCGCCCGCCTCGACACTGCGGCAATCCTTAAGCAAGTTATTGAACCCTTCCCCTCCCGTTGCGTGCTGAAGCCTGTTAATGCACCCATAGCCGCGATTATCCAATACAACGACGATCAGCTTATGGCCCAACATTACCGAGGTGGCGAGCTCTGAGTTATGCATCAGGTAACTACCGTCGCCAACCATGACGACCACTTCGCGCTCAGGCTTAGCCATTTTGACGCCCAAGCCGCCGGCAATCTCATACCCCATGCACGAGAAGCCGTACTCCACGTGATAGCTTCCAGGACCCGAACACTGCCATAGCTTATGCAGTTCCCCCGGCAGCCCGCCAGCCGCACACACCACGGTTACGTCGTCCCCTGCCTGGCGGTTAACAGCGCCGATTACCTGAGCATCGGAGGGTAATGGAAGGCCTTTATCTGCCGTCACCCGTTTAACCACGTCAGCCCATTCACGCTTTAGCGCTCCTGCCTGCTCTCGCCAGCTATCTGAAGCACGCCATTCCCCCAGCTCACCGTCAAGCTGCTGTAAGCCAACACGCGCATCGCAGATAAACGGTATCGCGTGATGTTTGAGGCTATCAAAACGACCAACGTTAAGGGCTATAAGCGTTTTTTCACGACGTTCAAACAGCGCCCGGGATCCAGTCGTAAAATCCTGCAAGCGAGTTCCAATCGCTAAAATGACATCCGCCTGTTCAGCCAAACGGTTGGCGGCAGCGCTACCGGTGACACCAATCGCTCCTACGGCGAACGGATGGCTATCCGCTAACGCGCCTTTTCCCGCCTGTGACTCGGCGACAGGGATACCGTGCACTTGTGCAAAGTTCGCCAGCATTTCGCAGGCATCGGCGTAATGCACCCCACCCCCAGCAATGATTAACGGCCGCTTTGCCTGTTTAAGTGCGACAGCGGCGTGCTGTAACTCGTCAAGCACAGGTGGCGAGCGGCGAATGCGGTGTACTTTGGGGATAAAAAAGGCGTCTGGATAATCGTAGGCAAATGTTTGCACATCCTGCGGCAGGGCAAGCGTTACCGGGCCACAGTGTTCAGGGTCAAGTAGCGTGGCTATCGCCTGAGGCAGACTGGTGAGCAGCTGCTCAGGGCGGCTGATGCGATCAAAATAGCGTGACACGGGACGAAAACAGTCATTAACACTGATCGTCGGATCACCAAAATGTTCGACCTGCTGTAGCACCGGGTCAGGAGCACGCGTGGCAAACGTGTCGCCCGGTAATAACAAAACCGGAAGGCGATTGGCGTGGGCAAGTGCTGCTGCCGTCACCATATTGGTCGCGCCTGGCCCAATGGAACTGGTCGCGGCCATCAGGCGCCTTCGCCCGTTCGCTTTGGTAAAAGCAATCGCCGCATGTGCCATGGTTTGCTCGTTATGGGCGCGATACGTCGGCAGCGTTTCCTTGACGTGATAAAGCGCCTCACCCAAACCAGCCACATTGCCATGGCCGAAAATCGCAAAGACCCCTTCAAACAACGGTACATCAGTGCCGTTTATTTCAATACGTTGAACTGCCAGGTATTTGACTAACGCCTGGGCCATGGTGAGTCGGATCGTTCTCATCTCACGCCTCCTCCGTATAGGGCAACGTTTGCGGCTGGCTATTTCGTAACTGCCGCCATGCGTGAATCAATTCGGCATAATTGCAGGCCACCTGCTGTACCAAACTGACGTCATCAAGACGGCCTGCCAACCATTCGCGACTTGCCTGGGCAAACAGCGTGCGTCCTACGGTAAAGCCCTTGCAGCAAGGGTGCCTGGCCGCTTCCATAAAACCCTGCTTCATTTCCGTCATAGGTGCGTCCAGCCCCAACAGGACAACACCACGACAGTAAGCGTCTTCACGGTTAATAATTTCGCCAACGGCTTTCCATGCAGCGCCAGACATCATGGGCAGCTTCCACCAGTCGGGGCGAATTCCCAGGTTGTAAAGCCGTTGCAGGCTACGCGGCAGCGTTGTGTCATCACAGGTCATATCGGCCGGTGGAATAATTTCAATCAACAGTTCCAGACCTTGTGAACAGGCGGATTGATAAAGCTGGCGAAGGCGCTCTTCCTGTTCCAAACGCAGGGGTAAGGCATCGTCCGGGTGGTAGAAAACGAGGCACTTGATAACCTGCTCGCGGGGCCAATGACGCAGGCATGAGCCCAAGTCATCGCCATGCTGAAAACGTAGCGGGCGTGAGCCGGGTAGCTCAACGGGGCGGCCAATCCACCAGCCCTGCCCGCTTGCCTGATTGAGGGCATCCTGGCCAAATACATCGTCGACCAGAATCGCTGGTGTGGCGAGGCCACCGCGTTTTGCGCCCTCCTCGGCGGCCGTTACCAGAAGTTTTTTAAGCTTGGGTAATTGGGTGGCCTCCGCCTGCTCATCGCGCGCCATGTCAGTGAGCTGGCGGCGGTGATCAAAGGCCAAGCCAAGCACTTCAGGCCATTGAACGGGCACACGCGTTGTTACACGGTGCAGATGATTTAAACGTTTATCTACATCCGGCCGAGGTACATCATCACGGCGTGCCAGATAATCAAACAGCTCATCCTCGGTTGGCATAGCAGGCGCGCATCCATGGCGAGACACCACCAGCGCACCACATGCATTGGCGTACTGAGCACAGGTTTGCCAAGGCTCATCACGCAACCAGCCCCGCAACAGGCCGCTCATAAAGGCATCGCCCGCGCCCAGTACGTTCAGCACTTCAACCTGTACCCCTTCGACCAAAATGCCGTCTTCGATACGTGGCGGAATATCCCCTTCAAACACCACACAACCTAATGGGCCCAGTTTGCACACCAACGTGGCCGCACTTACCCGGCGTACGTTGTGTAAGGCTTCCAGGGTGTCCGTACTACCGCCTGCAATGTGAAACTCTTCTTCCGTGCCGACAATCAGATCAAAATCAGGCAACCATTGCTGGAGATCAGTGGTTACTTTGCCATCAGCAATAAAACGGGTTTCACCATCACCGGGATGGGTCAGCCCCCACAGCACAGGGCGATAGTCGATATCCAGCACACGTTTAACGCCCGCGTAGGCCGCTGCGTCCAGCGCCTTTCGGCACGCTTTTCGGGTGGTTTCGGTTGAAAGGTGAGTGCCAGTGATCGCAAGCGCCTTGGCCCTCGCAATAAAGTCAAGATCAATGGCCGCAGCATCGATAGCCATATCTGCGCAATCGCGACGGTAGAACAGCAGCGGAAAACTTTCACGGTCTTTCAAGGCCAGCAGTACCAGGCCCGTATGGCGCTCAGGGTCGGTTTGTAGCACGGAAGTATCCACCCCTGCTCGCGAAAGTTCTTCACGTACAAAGTGGCCCATTTGCTCGTTGCCTACCCGTGAAAGCATGGCCGACTTCAGCCCTAAGCGCGCAGTACCATAAGCGACATTGCCGGAGCTCCCGCCCAGGTACTTGGCAAAACTCGCCACATCCTCCAATCGGCTACCAATTTGTTCGGCGTAAAGATCAACGGCCACACGCCCCAAACAAATCAGATCAAGCGGCTGTTGTTGTCCATTATTATTCAGCATTAACGTCTCCCCACGTCACTCGTGGTGGTACTGAGTATCAAGTACCAGGTCCCGGGTTTATAGAAGTGCTTTGGCAGTTGCCGATAGACACTTTTCCAGAGGGCATACAGTGGCGTTTAAAGTGAAAAGACCGTTCGGAATCTTTCAAGTGCAAGCTCATCATCACCTGATGCCCAGCCCTCTAGCCCCACCGTGCCGCGGTAGCCTATATCGTTCAGCGTGCGGGCTATGACCGCGTAGTTAATCTCGCCAGTTCCCGGTTCACAGCGCCCCGGCACATCGGCTACCTGCACTTCCCCAATGTAGGGAGCACAGCGTTGGATCAGCTCAATAAGGTTACCTTCGCCAATTTGGGCGTGATAAACGTCCAACATGATACGCAGGCTGGAGCGATCAACACTTTCTACAAGCGTCAGCACATCCACCAAGCGTGCAAACGGTACGCCGGGGTGATCAACGTCGGTGTTGAGATTTTCCAGCACAAAAGTGACACCGTGCTGTTCACCTAAATCCGCCAGTCGGTTCAAGGTTTCACGCGCTTTGAGCCACATGGCTCCGGTCAACTGGTAGCACGGTTTTACGGGAAGGCCTTCAGTATTCAACCCAGTGCCGTGCAGGTTAAGGCGTGGAATACCAAGTCGCTTGGCTACCTCGACCGACGCAGCCGCCGTGTGCAGTAGCTCATTTGCGCCAGCACTATCTGCCAAGGTGCCTGAGACGTAACCGGTCATGGATGAGAACACTGCTCCGCTATTGGCCAGCGCCTGAATGTCATGTCGAGTCCAGTCCCAAATTTCTACGTTGAAACCTAGCTCGTCGATACGCTTAACACGCTCAATCATTGGCTGATCGCAGAAGACCATTTCAGCGCAAACGGCGAGCGTAAAAGGCGACGATGAAGTGGGTATACTCATCATGACTCCTTAGTAACCGCCTGCCACATGTTCCTTGACGGGGTCATCAGTACTTCTTCCACCGGCTATAGAGCCGGGCTGGCCTTCGGCATCGCTACCGGCTTTTTTTTCGCGGTCGCAGCGCTGAAACTCGGCGAGTTCGGCATCCAGACTCTCAAGTTCAGCCCCACCGGCCATCATGTTGAGCACTTCTTCGCGGGTAACGTCTTCTTTACGATAGGAGCCCAAGCTGCCACCACGTGATAACAAGGTAAACGCATCAGCGACGGGGTAAGCGTGATGGACGTTATGAGTGATAAAGATGACCGCCAGCCCATCAGCGCGTGCTTTAGCGATGTAACGCAAGACCACCGAGGCCTGTTTGACACCAAGCGCTGATGTGGGCTCATCCAAAATCAGCACTTTGGCCCCAAAATAAACCGCTCGAGCAATGGCGACACATTGGCGCTCGCCACCGGAAAGGGTACCGACAGGCTGGCTGGGATCACGTACATCAATACCGATCTTTGACATCTCTTCTTTGGCGATCCGGTCGGCGTATTTCCAGTTAATACGTTTGAACGGCCCCCAGCCTACGGTGGGTTCACGTCCCATAAAAAAGTTACGGGTAATCGACATCAGAGGCACCATCGCCAGATCCTGGAAAACCGTCGCAATACCGGCATCCAGCGCATAAGCAGGCGATTTAAAATGCATCGGATCACCACCCAAAAGCATTTCGCCATGGGTAGGCTGATGGACACCGGAAAGCGTTTTGATCAGTGTGGATTTTCCGGCACCGTTGTCCCCAAGCAAGCACATTACCTCACCGGAATACACCTGCATGGAAATGTCACTTAAAGCAATGACACTGCCAAAGTGCTTACTGACACTGCGCATTTCGATCATTGGAGTACGTGTCGTCATATTACTTGGCCTCCATTGCTTTTTTGCGCATGTAATTGTTGAACAACACGGCCACCAGCAGCATGACGCCAAGGAATACCTGGAACCAGTCGGTGTTAACACCGGTGTAAAAGATGCCCATCTGCACCATGCCGAAGATCAGTGCACCCAGCGCCGCGCCAATGGCAGAGCCGTAGCCACCGGTCAGCAAAGCCCCACCAATCACCACGGCAATAATGGCCTCAAGCTCTTTCAACATGCCGCGAATAGTGTCCGCTGAGCCGGTATCCATCACCTGGATGCAGGCAAAAATAGTCGCGGAGAAGGCGGTAAACATGAACAGCGAAATCTTGACCCGATGCACCGGCACGCCCGAGTTGCGTGCCGCATTAGCATCACCGCCGCTGGCAAAGATCCAGTTACCGTAAGGAGTACACAACAGCACCCAGGTTGCCAAGGCGGTTAGGCCCAGCCACCAGACAATAGAGACGGGAATGCCAGAAACCACGGGGTTACCCGCAAAGTTGGTCGCTATCCAACCATTGGTGGCCATCCAACTGAAGAGCCCGGTCGCGACTTCACCCGAAAAGAGCGCTGCAAACCAATCGCCGGGGATATGTTCGTGCACCCCGCCCACTTGGGTCCGCCCGGTGAGTAAACGGCTGACACCGATCGCTAGGCCACGCAGAATAAACAGGAAACCCAGCGTTACAATGAAGGAAGGCAGCCCAGTGCGATTAACCAGGTTGCCGTTAATCCAACCGACCAGGCCCGCACAGCTAAACGCCAACAAGATAGCAGCCCACAGCGGCCAGTCATACTCCACGGCAGGGATAGCGATCAGAATGCCCGCCAACCCAATCATTGAACCAATCGACAGGTCAAATTCGCCGCCAATCATTAGTAGCGCCGCAGCGGTGGCAATAATGCCGAGCTGAGCGGCTACTTCAAGAAAATTAATGATCCCCGCAGGCGTAAACATGCCGGTGCCACTTGAGGCAACAATGAAGAAAGAGAGGACCAAAACAGCCCCCGCCAAGGCTCCCAGCTCCGGCCGGTTTAGCGCTTTCTTCCAAAACGAGACTCGCTGGATACGCTCGTCCTGGGGAACATCCGCTGGCGTAGCAGGCTGTTTGGCTTCATTGGAATTCATAGCGATCGACTCCCAAGGCTCGACACCGTCGAGCCTTTTGAATAGGTAATGTTCAGCGAATACCCTGACTGCTCAGTTCAACGACCTGGGCGGCGTTTTCCTGGGTTACAAAACCGGGGCCGGTGGCTACGTCACCTGCCGGTAGCAGGCCGTTCTTAACGAACTGATCAAGGAACATGACGGGTAAATAACCCTGCATGTATTGCTGTTGGTCGATCGCAAAATCCAACTCGCCCGCTTCAAGGGCTTCCAGGATGCCGGGAGAAAGATCAAAGGTGCCAAGCGTGAACATATCGGTTGCCCCTTGATCACGCATGGCGCGGATCATCGGCTCGGCGGAAAGCGGTCCAAGCGTTAGTACACCTCGAACATCTTCGTTCTGATTAAGGTAGGCAATGATGGCATTGCGAATACTGGTAGGGTCATACGTTGTCGCGAGCTGCTCGGCATTGCCGTTAAAACCGTCAACAAAACCATCACAGCGCTGGTCAAGTCCCTGGTTGCCCTGCTCATGATTGATGCAGACGCCTTTTTCAACGCCCATTTCCTGCATGCGTTCAGCCGCTTGCTTACCCGCCTCGTATTCGCTTTGTCCTACATGAAGCCGGGCGCCATAATTACGTGCCACGTCGCCACCCGAGTTGATCGTAATCACAGGGATGCCGTTATCAGCCGCGCTTTGGACAACGCCGCCCAAGGCATTTTCGTCGGTGAAAGACAGAATCAAGCCATCGGGATCGGAGGCTATCGCCGCCTGCACGAGTTGCTGCATCTGGGCCATATCAAACGTAGAAGGTGCTCGATATTCAAGCGTTGCACCCACCGTTTCAGCCGCCGCTTCCGCGCCATTTTTTACAATGGACCAAAAGGGATCAGACGGGACACCGTGCGTTACCATGACGAAGCGACTGCTTTCTGCATACACGGCAGAACTCATCAAACCAGCAGCGGCAGCAACTGATAGCCATCGCGCTATACCACAAGATAGACGTGCCATAATTAATTCCTCTTAGCATTATCATTATTGGTTGGAAGTGGCATTAAATGCCTTGGCGCTATGAAATATAGATTCTGAAAACAAAAGCACCAAATTATTTATTCTAAACTTTGGTATTAATGGAATATTCATTTCAATAAACTAAACTGCATTTCAGCTCGCCACTGGGAATGATTGCCCAGTGGCCTACGATTAAACGCTGAGGAACGTTCATGCAGCAGCCACCACAAAGTTATCGTGAGCTGGAAGTGTTACTCACTGCCGAGTACGACTCGCTGAGCAAACGACTCCAGCAAACAGCACGCTTCATGCTTGATCATCCTCAAGAGGTAGCGCTAGCCACCGTGGCTAAAATTGCCGAACAGGCGGATGTCACACCCTCTACGCTGATTCGCTTGGCCAACAGTTTGGGCTTTAAGGGCTTTTCCGAAATGCAGCAGCTGTTTCGTAGCCGTTTAGTGAATGAGCTACCCAATTACACCGAACGTATTCGTGCAGTGCGTAGCGCGACGGGAGAAACGCCGAATAGCACACAGTTGCTATGGGAATTTGCGGATGCCAATCGCGACGTACTGGAGCAGCTACCGAGCCGTATTGACCCTGCAAGCCTCGAAGAAGCACTGGATATCTTTGAAAAAGCGCATGCGATTCACGTTATGGGTGCCAGGCGTAGCTTTGTGGTTGCAAGCTATATGACCTATGCCTTGGCCCATGTGGATAAACCCGCCTTACTGGTGGGCGGCCTGGGAGGCATGTACCGGGAACAGCTGCGCGCCATGAGCCAGCACGACGCCCTGCTGACAATTAGCTTTTCGCCCTATGCTGAGGAGGCCCAGCAAGCGTGTGAATATGCCAAGCAGCGTAACTTGCCCATTATCGTGATTACCGACTCAAGCTTAAGCCCACTCGCCCGTTTGGCAGATGTTGTCTTTGTAGTTCAGGAGGCAGAAGTGAAGAGTTTTCGCGGCTTGACCGCCTCACTATGTTTGACCCAGGCCTTGGCGATTTCTTTAGGAGTACGCCAAGACAAGGCGCGCGAAAAGAGCGCTACGGCAGCACCGACATAGGCATAAAAGACATAAACATAGAAAAAGACACGTAATACCCAACAATCCAACACACCTGAATGCCAAGAACAAAACAGGAGGGATTATGAAACTCGCTCTCATCGGCGCTGGGCGCATCGGCAAGGTGCATGCCCAAGCCATCGATTTACACCCTGACATTACCCTCGCCGCGGTGGCTGATTTCCACTCGCCCGCTGCCGAAGCGCTGGCCATGCAGTACGGTAGCCGCGCCGTTGATGTCGATACAATTTTTGCAGACGCTACCATTGATGCCGTTTTGATTGCCTCAAGCACCCCAACGCACGCGGAGTACCTGGAGCGGGCGGCACGCTCAGGTAAAGCGATTCTCTGCGAAAAGCCCATCGCGCTTGACTTGGCGCGCACTCGGGACGCGCTACAAGTGCTTAGCGAACATCCCGTCACCTGCGCGCTCGGCTTTAACCGCCGTCACGACCCTCAATTTGCAGCGCTTAAAGAAGCGATTGCTCAGGGGCGTATTGGCGCGTTGGAAACCTTGACGATCATCAGCCGTGACCCTTCACCACCACCTGCTGAGTACGTGGGTGACTCGGGCGGGCTGTTTCGCGACATGATGATTCATGATCTGGATATGGCGCGCTGGCTCCTTGGTGAGCCAATCGAAAGCGTCTTTGCGGTGGGTAGCTGCTTGATCGACCCAGCCATTGGCGAAGCAGGCGATGTCGATACTGCCATGGTAACGCTCACCACTGCGAGCGGAAAGCTCTGCCAAATCAGCAACTCTCGACGCGCCTGCTATGGTTATGATCAGCGTATTGAAGCCTTCGGAAGCGAAGGCATGCTGCAGGCGCAAAACGAGAGCGATACACGGCTGCGCTTTACAGGCACTTCTGGCCAAGTGGAAGAAAAGCCTAAGTGGTTTTTCCTGGAGCGCTATGCGCTAGCCTACCGGTTAGAGATTAATGATTTTGTGGATGCCTGGAAAAAGCACCGTGCACCGTTAGCAGGCGCTCAGGACGGATTGGAAGCCCTGCGTTTAGCTGATGCGGCGGAACATTCACGGCGAGAGGGGCGCAAAATACTGCTGGAGGCAGCGGTTTAAACATCCGCTCAATTTTTTCTTGCTCACCAATTACCTACTCAAAACGGTTAGCAGCACTCAAAACGCTAGCTTTTAGAAGGAGCGATATATGGCTTCACTACTGGTACGCCCCACCGCCCCTGATGAGCAGGGCACTATCATCGACGTAACTCCGGCCTCAGCGGGCTGGGAACACGTTGGCTTTCGGGTCCACACGCTTGCCAAGGGGGCACGAATTGAAGCCAGCACAGGTGACCAGGAAGTCTGCCTGGTACTGCTAACCGGGCGTGCCAATGTCGTCAGCGGCGAGCACCACTTTGAAGATATCGGCGAGCGGATGGATGTCTTTGAACAGATTCCACCCTACGCCGTTTATTTGCCCAATGGCGCAAGCTACCAGGTAGAAGCCACCACCGACCTGGAGCTTGCGGTATGTGCAGCTCCCGGGCAGGGCAACCATGCACCGCGCTTGATCGCTCCGGATAGCATCAAAAAAAGCACCCGTGGACAAGGCAGTAACGTTCGTCATGTGCACGATATTTTGCCGGAAAACGAACCCGCCGATAGCTTACTGGTGGTGGAGGTGTTTACGCCTGAGGGTAACTGGTCGAGCTATCCGCCACATAAACACGATGTGGATAACTTGCCTCACGAGTCATTATTGGAAGAGACTTACTATCACCGCATCAATCCTTCCCAGGGCTTTGCCTTTCAGCGTGTGTATACCGACGACCGCTCGCTTGATGAAACCATGGCCGTGGAAAACGGCTGCTGTGTGCTGGTACCCAAAGGCTATCATCCAGTGGGCGCGCCTCATGGCTACTCGCTCTACTATTTGAACGTGATGGCAGGGCCTAAACGCGCCTGGCAATTTCACAATGACCCCGACCATGAGTGGTTGATTAACCGCTAAATCGGCCTGCTCTGTGCCTGGCAACGCTCACCAGATGCTATCCTTCCATGCCCCGCCTGCGCGGGGTTTTCGCGTTAAGCGTTTCAACTTCGGGCTTTTTAGGAATTGCCATGCTGCCGGACTACTCCATTATCGCTTGGCTATTGATCGGATTTTCGGTGTATCTGACGGGCGTCTCAAAAGGCGGCTTTGCTGGTGGTTTTGGCACGCTTTCGGTGCCGCTGATGGCACTGGTGATTAGCCCCACGCAGGCCGCAGGCCTATTGCTGCCGTTGCTGCTGGTAATGGACGTATTGGCAGTGAAAGCATGGTGGGGCAAGCATGACATGGCCGAAGTATGGCGATTTTTGCCAGGGCTCTTCGTCGGTGTTGCGGTTGGCACACTGCTCTTTGGCAGCCTGAGCGAACAGGGCGTCCGCCTGGTGTTGGGAGGGATCTCAGTGGTGTTTGCTGCGTATATGCTGTTAAAGCCATTGGCCGCCAAGCCTATCTCAACGCATTGGGCGCTGCCTGCCGCCAGCGTGTGTGGCTTCACAAGCTTTGTTGCCCATGCAGGCGCCCCACCACTCAATCTTTACCTACTGCCACGAAAACTGCCTAAAGAGACCTTTATCGCCACCTGCGTTGTCACCTTTACAGCGGTTAACGTGATTAAACTGGGCCCGTACCTGTGGCTTGGTGAAATCAATATGACCAGTGCTTGGGCATCGCTACTCCTGGTGCCGGTCGCTTGGGTAGGCGTGCGCAGCGGCCTTTGGCTACAAAGCCGAGTTAATGAGCAGTGGTTTTATCGCCTGGTTATACTGGCCATGTTCCTGGTGGGTGTTAATCTGATTTGGCAGGCGTTGGCGCCTTAAAAGATAAACGTCTCCCCATACAATTATCTGCGTAGGGTATCTTTACAACTGATAACCTGGTAGCGGCCAGGTTCGCCAATCAAGCCTCTGCCACCCTTCAAGGCTCGCGACCTCAGCCAGCACGGGGTCGGGATTAACCACCACGGGGCAATCGACATATTGCAGAAGCGGTAAATCGTTGCGGGAGTCTGAGTAGAACATAGTGTGGCTGGGGGTAATCTGGTGCTCCGTTAGCCACTGCTGTAAGCGCAGCACTTTACCGCCGCGGTAAGAGAAAATGCCCTCACTCTCACCGGTATAACGCGCTTCTTCTGCCTCTTTATCAATACTTAGATCCACCGCCAGCACGTGGGCAATTCCCAGCATGTTGGCAATGGGCGCGACCAAGTGGCGTGACGAGGCAGAAATCAACACTAACGTATCGCCCGCCTGACGATGAGCCGCCAGGCAGGCCAAGGCTTGAGCGAATATACGCGGCTGGATATGCGTCGCAACAAAACGCTCTACTTCTTTTTCGACGTCAGTAACGAGCCTGTTCTTAAGTGGCGCCAGCGTCATCGTCAGGTACTCTTCCAGCTTTAATTGACCCGCATGATAAGCCTGCTGCATCTTCTCAGCCCGGGCGAGAAAGGTCTCGGCGTTGCTGATCCAACCCTGCTCGAACATCCATAAATTCCAGCGGTCGCTACAATCTCCATCCAAGAGAGTATCATCAAGGTCAAACAAGGCCAGCCGCATAAAGCACTCCTATCGTCGCGGATTGACGGCGCGTAGGATATGCCACGAATCATGGCAAAAAGATGACAACCGCAAGCCATTCGTTGTTACTCACCCGCTGTACAAGCGCTGTTCATTGCATCAGCATGGAAGACGTCGACGCCTACGGGGTATATGATTAACGAAAGTACTGACAGCCGCTGCCCGCTACGCTGACAACACACAAGGAGATTATCCCATGACGGGCCCTTTAGTATCAGTCGATACGCTCTACATAACACTGACTGATGAACTGCCAGCGTTTTTGAGCCAATCACTTTTACAGTGCAAGAGCCTACCAACGCTACCGTCTGTAGCGCTTAAAGTGCTTGATATAGCCCGTTCATCAAGTTCAACCTTGAGCGATTACGCCAAAGCGATTGAGCACGATCCAGCGTTAACACTGCGCCTCATTGCGCTCGCGAATAGCGCCTATTACACGCGCTCAGCGCCACCTGTTCAAACCTGTATTGAAGCCATGCAGCGCCTTGGTATAAACGCAACGCTGCCCGTTATATTAGGGTTTAGTTTGTTTCAAGAAGCGCCTAATCGTCATCAGGCTTGGCAACGCACCATCACTGCGGCCCTGGTAGCCCGCTATTTGGCTGAGCAGCTATGCCCTGACGAAAGTGGCAGCATATTTACACAGGCGCTACTACAGGATATTGGCATATTAGCGTTACAGGCAGCCTACCCTGAAGAAGCCGACAAACTCTATACCGATACTTCCTTATCGCATGCTGAGATAACGCAAGCAGAGCAACGCTGCTTTGGCTGCGACCATACACTGGTTGGCGCTTGGCTAGCCTCTAAATGGGGAATGTCCAATCACGCGGCAATGGCCATACGCCAAAGCCATGAAAGCTTTTTAGTCAGTGATAAAGCACTTCTCTGCCTTCGTTTGTCAGGACCCATTGCCGATGCCTGGCTATCCAACAACCCAGCATCTCAACTGGCGGCCTTGTTATATCAACTCAAGACCGTTAGCTATGCCGATACGCTGCAGCTCGACGAAGTGCTTTATAATGTTCAGCATCAGACCAGCCTGATTGCCAACGTGATGAACATGAATACGCCCATAGAGGTCGATAGCACGGCCCTGTTGGCAGAAGCTCATCAACTGCTCTTTCAGCACACGCTGACGCTTGGCTCTCAACTAGAAGCCCAAAAACAAGCGTTAATCTCATTGCGCTACCCCAATGACAACACCAGTCCCAAAGAGCGTGTCCAACGGGATGCTTCTCTTGATGCCAAGCGATCAGGGCTAGTACGCAAGCATAAAAAATAGCTCATGGTGGTTGGCTGCTAAGCGTATTAATAACAACAGGAGTGGTTATGCCCGTCCCTACGCTTAACTGCGATATGGGTGAAAGCTTCGGTAATTGGATACTTGGGCTGGATGCTGAGGTCATGCCTTTTGTTGACTGCGCCAATATCGCCTGTGGCTACCACGCCTCCGATCCTCACGTTATGCGTCGTACCGTGGCACTGGCTGTTCAGCATGGGGTACAGATCGGCGCTCACCCAGGCTATCCGGATTTAATCGGCTTTGGGCGGCGCTCCCTGGCCTGCTCGGCGGCTGAAGTCGAAGATATGATTCTTTATCAGGCGGGCGCGCTTGCCGGTATTTGCCGCGCCGAGGGTAGCGAACTTGGCTATATCAAGCCGCACGGCGCCATGTATAACGATATGGCTGCCAACCTTGAGCTGCTGGAAGGCGCGATGCGTGCCGTGCGAGCATTCGATGCAAGCCTTCCGCTGATGGTAATGGCCACCGCCAATACCGAGCCGCATCGCGAACTGGCTGCTAAAATGGGCATCACGCTCTGGTTTGAGGCCTTTGCCGACCGCGCCTATGAGCCCAACGGCCACTTGGCATCGCGTCGCTTGGCGGGAGCTGTTCACCACGACCAATCGACCATCGTGGCCCAGGCCATAGCGCTTGCTAAGGGCGACGCCCTGACCGCCCGCGACGGCTCATCGCTGCGGCTTCCCTGCGACACGCTCTGTGTTCATGGTGATAACGCCGAGTCGATTGCTGCCGTACGTGCGATCCGTGAAGCTTTCAAGGTGTTGGAGTCCGCGTGAAACTGCGTCTTGAAACCGCTGCCATGGATGCCCTCACGGTACGTCTTTTTGATGAGATTGATGAGCGCAATATGGGCTGGATCATGGCTGCGGACACTGCCCTGCGCCACGCCTTTAACGATGCACTGATCGATCTTATTCCTTCTTATACGACCCTGCTCGTTCACTACGACTGCCAACGCATGACCTTCGTTGAGGCAACGTCACGAATCCGCGAAGCTCTCAAGGGCCTTCAGCCTGCCGATACACAGCAGGGCCAGCTGCATGAGATCCCGGTGTGGTACGACGCAAGCGTGGGGCCTGAACTACCGGCAGTGGCCCAAGGCGCCGGGTTAAGTATTGAGCAGTTGATTGCGCGCCATTGCGGCCACGACTACTGCGTTTTTGCGCTTGGTTTTGCGCCGGGTTATGGCTTTATGGGGCTGGTAGATGAAGACCTGGCTACGCCTCGCCTGAAAACCCCACGACGCCGGGTGACAGCCGGGAGCGTAGGCATCGCCGAGCGCCAAACGGCGATTTACCCGCTGCTTTCGCCTGGCGGCTGGAATATTCTCGGCCGCACGGCGGTGCCGCTTTTTGAGTACGCAAAACGTGGCGAACCACTGTTGCGACCCGGCGATAAGGTACGCTTCAAGGCCATCTCTCAAGCCGAATTTGAAGCTGCCGGAGGTGATACAACCCCGCTGGAGGAGCGTGCATGAGCCAGGCCAGCATCACCGTAAATCAGGCAGGCCCCCTTGCGCTTATTCAGGATGCCGGGCGCTTCGGTGTCGGCCACCTGGGCGTTACCCAAAGCGGCGCCGCCGACTGGATCTCGTTTCGCTGGGCCAACTGGCTGCTGGGCAATCCGCTTGAGAGCGCCGCGCTAGAGATTGTGATGGGTGGCAACCTGACATTGGAAACCGACGCAAGCGTGTGCCTGGCGTTGGCCGGTGCCGACCTTGACGCGCGTATTGATGATATGCCGCTGGCGGTTAACGCGTCCTTCACTCTACGCCCTGGGCAAGCACTCACGTTTCGCCAGCCACGCGCCGGGCTGCGTGCCTACCTCGCCTTTCCCGGTGGGCTTGAGGCACCAGTGGTATTGGGTAGCCGCGCCTGCACGGCCCGTGAGCAGCTTGGTGGGCTTTATGAGGATGGCAACCCCTTACAGCTCAACGACCGCCTGTACTGGCAGGGCGCGTCAGTGATGCCACGCCAACTTCCAGCAAGCGCTCAGTTGCCGATTCCCAACGAGCGATGTTGGCTGCCAATGGTATTAGGTGCCCAGGCGGCCTTCTTTGCGGGCCGCAGCCTCTATCAATTATTTAATCAACCATGGCACGTTGATCAGCGCGCTGACCGGATGGGCATTCGACTTACAGGGCAAGCGCTTGAAAGTAAAGTAAGCGGCGTGATCTCAGAAGGCATCCCACTGGGCGCTGTACAGGTACCGCCCGATGGCCAGCCGATCATTTTGATGAATGATCGCCAGACCATTGGTGGCTACCCACGCATGGGCGCGATTACCCCCAGCGCCTGTGCTCTGCTCTCCCAGTGCCTGCCCGGCACCGAGGTGTGGCTACAGCCGGTGAGCGCTACTCAGGCTCAGGTGAGCCATCGCCAGCAGTTGGCAGAGTGGCGTTAATCACCGGGCTTATACCTGGCAGATACTTTTACGCCGAGGATGCGTCAACCTTCACACGCTTATTGCGCTCCAGCACTTCTGTTATTGCCGCCAAAAAAGCATCTCTTGAAGCGGCATGAGGGGTGGTGATGAAGCTTACGCCCACAAAAAGCGCTGCCGCGACCACGATGCCCCAAATACCGGCCGGCAAACCCAGCAGCGAATTACCGGTGGCGTACATTAACAGCACAAAAACGCTGGTCCCCACGATACTTGCCAATGCCCCCGCTGCGGTGCCTTGCTTCCAGTAAAAAGCGCCGATAATCGCGGGCACCATAGCGACCAACCCTGACGAAGCTGCCACGGAGAGTACAGCAATTAAATCCAGCTGCAGCTCAGCAAATCCAAGCGCCAGCAGAGCAATAACCGGCACAACGATCTTGCCCACCAGCAGTTGGCGCTTTTCATTTACGCCGGGTTTGGCGTTGGCGTAAACATCCCGAGAAAACATGGCGGCCAGGGTTAACATGATGGAATCAATCGTTGAGACCGCTGCCGCCATAATGCCCACCATCACGATCACTCCCAACACGGGGGGGACAAAGTCAGAAGCCAGCAGTGTGGGTGTAGCGAGATCAGCCCGCGCAAGATCGGGAAACGCTGCCAGTGCCGAGAATCCCCACAGCACGGACACCAGCGTATAGATAAAGCCAAACACCAAAAAGCCAATCAGCATTTGGCGCATGGCGCGCAACGATGCCGGCATAAACAGACGCTGGCTGACCTGCGGGTTGGAAAGGCTAAAAAAGAACCAGGGAATACTCAGCCCCAAAAAGGTCACCAGGCTAAAAAGCCCCGTGCCCGGAACGGTGAGGGCCGCAGGATGCTCCGCCTCAAGCGTGCCAAACAGGCCGCCGAAACCGCCCAGCCCCTGGATCACCAGCAATGCGACCAGCGTTGAGGCAACAATCATCATCAGCGCCTGTAACGAGTCAGTCCACATCACCGAACGAATACCGGCAATATAGGAAAAGAAAACGGCGATTAACGTCGCCATGACCACCCCGGTGGTAAACGTGATGGCGCCATCCGTCATGCCTTCCAGCAGATAGCCCACGCCGGCCAGCTGCACAGCAGAGTAAGGGATCAGAAAGATACAGCTGGTGATAGCAACGGCCATGGCGACAGGCTTACTGTGATAACGATACCCCAACATTTCGCTGGGAGTAACAAAGCCAAATTTTTTGCCGACAGCCCAAAAACGCGGACCGAAAACAGCCACCAAAGAAACACCCGCAAAATAGATAATTTCAAAGCCTAGTGCACCGACACCACCGGCGTAGGTTAGCCCCGCCAGCCCCACCATCATAAAGGCACTATACGTGGTTGCGCTGTAGCTTAGCGCCGAGACAAACCCATTCATCTGCCGGTTACCCAGAAAATAGCCCGACATACTGTTCGCAGCCCCCTGCCGCGAGAGAACCGCAATCCCGACCGCTACCAGTAGATAAAGGGCAATAGCCCCCCAGATCATCGCCTCAGTCACGATCGTGTTCCTTAAAATCCTGGGTAATAAAGATGTTGAGGGCAATCACCACGAGCCCAGCACACGCCCAGAAAAGAAAGCTGCCATACCAGGCCGCGGTATTTGTCAGAAGGGTGTAGGGCACTACGCAGCTGAGCAGTACCACTAGCCAAACGGCCACTATCCACTTGCCTCGTTTCACGGTTCACCTTGGGTTGTCAGAGCTGGGAGAAGGCGTATGCAGCGCCACTATGGTTTATAAACCACACCAACGCACTGCCCGGGTTTGTCAGAGTAGCGATTTGCCTGCATCTTGTGTACGTCTCCTGAAGACTAATTGCATAACTAATGCTTTCTCAGGCAATAAAAAAAAGCCCGCATCTTTCGATGCGGGCAAGAGGGGGTACACCAATAACAGTGACTGCTCACGCGCCCCTTATGGGCGCGTGGCATTACGCTAAATCAAACCGATCAGCGTTCATTACTTTTGTCCAAGCGGCAATAAAGTCGCTGGCAAACTTCTCGACGTGGTCATCCTGGGCGTAGATTTCGGCATAGGCACGCAGAATCGAGTTGGAGCCGAACACCAGATCAACACGGCTGGCTGTCCACTTCACCTGACCCGTTTGACGATCACGAATCTCATAATGATCGCCCGCCGGATGCCAGGTATTGGCCATATCCACCAGGTTCACGAAGAAGTCGTTGGTCAATGCGCCTTCGCGCTCGGTGAACACGCCATGTTGGGTGCCTGCGTGGTTGGTGCCTAATACGCGCATACCACCTATCAGTACGGTCATTTCCGCAGCCGTTAGGCCGAGCAGCTGAGTGCGGTCCAGCAGCATCTCTTCGGGGCTGACCACGTAGGCGTCTTTCTGCCAGTTGCGGAAGCCGTCGGCCAGAGGCTCAAGCGCCTCAAACGACTCGGCATCGGTCATTTCATCCGTTGCATCACCACGGCCGGGGGCAAAGGGCACCGTGGCACGTAAGCCAGCGGCTTTTATTGCCTGTTCGATACCTACGTTACCCGCCAGCACGATGGTATCGGCAAGGCTTGCGCCGCTTTCCAGGGCGATAGGTTCAAGCACTGCCAGCACACGGGCCAAGCGCTCGGGCTCATTACCTTCCCATTGATTCTGGGGCGCCAGGCGGATACGTGCGCCGTTGGCGCCACCGCGCATGTCAGAGCCACGATAAGTGCGTGCGCTGTCCCAGGCGGTGTTAACCATGTCGCTGATACTCAAACCGCTAGCGGCGATACGCGCTTTCAGGGCGTCAACGTCGTAATCGGCCGGCCCAGCGGGCACCGGGTCTTGCCAGATCAGGTCTTCTTGAGGCACATCTGGGCCTGCGTAGCGCACTTTCGGACCCATGTCACGGTGGGTCAGCTTGAACCAGGCGCGGGCGAAGACATCATCAAAGTACGCCGGGTCCGCCATGAAGCGCTGGCAGATCTCGTTGTAAATTGGGTCGACCTTCATGGCCATATCGGCATCAGTCATTATCGGCATGCAGCGGATGGAAGGATCTTCCACGTCTACCGGCATGTCCTCTTCCTTAATGTCGACAGGCTCCCACTGCCAAGCCCCGGCGGGGGATTTCGTCAACTCCCATTCGTGACCAAACAGCATCTCGAAGTAGCCCATGTCCCACTGCGTCGGGTTCTTGGTCCAGGCGCCCTCAATACCGCTTACCAGGGTGTCACGGCCAATCCCACGACCCTTGGTTTTCATCCAGCCAAGGCCCTGAAGCTCGGGGCCAGCCGCTTCGGGCTCCGGGCTTAGATCGCTGGGCGTGCCGTTACCATGGCACTTGCCGATAGTGTGGCCACCCGCCGTCAGGGCCACCGTCTCTTCATCATTCATCGCCATGCGTTTGAAGGTTTCACGCACCTGGGCGGCCGTCTTGAACGGGTCAGGCTGACCGTTCACGCCTTCCGGGTTCACGTAGATCAGGCCCATCTGCACGGCGGCCAGCGGGTTATGCATGGTGTCGGGCTTTGCCACGTCGCCATAGCGGCCGTCGGACGGTGCCAGCCACTCTTTTTCAGCGCCCCAGTAGGTGTCCTTTTCCGGGTGCCAGATATCCTCGCGACCAAACGCGAAGCCGAAGGTTTTCAAACCCGCGACTTCATAGGCCATGGTGCCGGAGAGAATCATCAAATCGGCCCAGGAAATCTTGTTGCCGTACTTCTTCTTGATCGGCCACAGCAGGCGGCGGCCTTTATCGGTATTGGCATTATCCGGCCAGGAGTTCAGTGGTGCAAAACGCTGATTGCCGGTACCGCCGCCGCCACGGCCGTCCGCCAGGCGATAAGAACCTGCTGCATGCCAGGCCACCCGGGCAAACATGCCTACGTAGCTGCCCCAGTCCGCTGGCCACCACTCCTGGCTCTGGGTAATCAGTTCGCGAAGGTCCGCTTTCAGTGCCTCTACATCCAACGTTTCCAGCGCTTCGCGATAGTTAAACTCTTCACCCAGCGGGTTCGTTTTTGTATCGTGCTGGTGCAGGATGTCCAGGTTCAGGGCGTTAGGCCACCAGTCGGTGTTGGACTTGCTGGCGGCTGTGTTACCGCCGTGCATTACCGGGCATTTACCACTCATGCGTTCATCTCCCCTTATTGCTCTTACCCCTGGCGTAGCCAGAGGAACACCCAATGACGTCTCTCGGCATAACGCTTCCAAAACGCGCGAGCGGGTGACTCATTGACATGAGACTGTTTTAAAGCACATTAGCTATAGCTACAACTTGCATTTAGCAAACAACGTGATAGTAATTTTTAATCCATAAGCAACAAGGCCCTTTCCCGGTAACCATGACAGTGAGCGAGACGTGCCGATTAAACGCGAACAGGGCGCCCTTGGGCGCCCTGTTCATTGGGTTGCACTGCGTTGCGGAGCGTTAATCGACCAGCGGTAGCAATGCGGTCAGGCTATCGCGAGCATCGCCGTAGAACATCCGGCTGTTCTCCTTGAAGAACAACGGGTTTTCGATGCCCGAGTAGCCGGTGCCCTGGCCACGCTTGGAGATAAACACCTGCTTGGCCTCCCAGACCTTCAAGACCGGCATACCGGCAATGGGGCTGTTCGGATCTTCTTCAGCGGCCGGATTGACGATATCGTTGGAGCCAATCACGATCACCACATCGGTGCTGGCGAAATCGTCATTGATTTCATCCATCTCCAATACAATGTCGTAAGGCACCTTGGCCTCGGCCAGCAACACATTCATGTGCCCCGGCAAACGGCCCGCCACCGGGTGAATGCCAAAGCGTACGTTCTTACCTGCCGCGCGCAGCTTGCGCACCAGGTCGCTGACCGCACCTTGAGCTTGCGCGACAGCCATACCGTAACCCGGCACGATCACTACGCTATCGGCATCGTTTAGGGCACTGGCCACGCCGCCAGCATCAATCGCCACCTGTTCGCCTTCGATCTCTGCCGCGGGCCCAGTACTCCCGCCAAAGCCGCCCAGAATCACGTTAACGAAGTTGCGGTTCATCGCTTTACACATGATGTAAGAGAGAATCGCCCCAGAGGAGCCCACCAGCGCGCCGGTCACGATCAACAGATCATTAGAGAGCGTAAAGCCGATAGCCGCCGCCGCCCAGCCGGAGTAGCTGTTGAGCATCGACACCACCACCGGCATGTCCGCACCGCCAATCCCCATGATCAGGTGATAACCGATGAAGAAAGCCAGTGCGGCCAGCAAAATCAGCGTCCAGAAGCCTGCACCGTTGAGATAGAGAATCGCCAACAGCAGTGAAAGCACTGCCGCCCCAGCATTCAGCAGATGCCCGCCAGGCAGTTGACGCGGTTTGCCATCCACCTTGCCCGCCAGCTTGCCAAAGGCGATCACGGAGCCTGTAAAGGTGATCGCACCGATAAAGATGCCCAGCACGACCTCAATCTGCAAAAACGTTAGCTCATCGGGGGCCTTGGTAGCCACCAGCGCGGCAAACGCCGAAAACTCTTGCATGACACCATCAGCCGCACGAGCAGCCAGCACTCGGCGGCGCTCCAGGTCCGCACTCCATGCCACAAACACGGCCGCCAAACCCACAAAGCTGTGCAGGGCGGCCACCAGCTGGGGCATTTCGGTCATTTCGACCTTACCCGCCATATAGGTACCGATGCCTGCGCCGATAATCATCATCGGGATCAACCACCAGTAGCCACCTATGCCCGGCCCAAAGGCGGTGAAAAATACCGCAACGGCCATCCCTACAATGCCGTACCACACAGCACGCTTGGCTTTTTCCTGATTACTAAGCCCACCCAGCGATAAAATAAACAGTACGCTTGCCGCAATCGCCGCGGCAGATACGAATCCTTGACCTAACATATCGTCTCTCCGCCGCTCAGGATTTTTGGAACATGGCCAGCATCCGGCGTGTCACCAGAAAGCCACCCACAATATTGATCGTTGCGATGAGTACCGAAATAGCCGCCAGCACGCTAACCACCGCGCTGCCTGAGCCAATCTGCAAAATCGCCCCCAAAATAATGATGCCGGAGATCGCATTGGTCACCGCCATCAGCGGCGTATGCAGCGAGTGGCTAACTTTCCATATCACCTGGAAGCCGATAAAGCACGCCAACACGAAGACAATAAAGTGCTGCATAAAAGACGCAGGCGCGACCTGGCCGAGCAACAGCATCAGCGCACCACCGATCGCCAATATGCCGACCTGGCGTTTGGTCTGGGCCTTAAACGCCGCCGCTTCTGTGGCTTTTTTCTCTTCAGGCGTCGGCTCTTTTTCTTTCTTCTTCGGTTTGGCCGCAGCAATCGCTTTTACTTTGGGCGGGGGCGGCGGAAAGGTCACTTCATTCTGGTAAGTCACCGTCGCGCCACGAATCACGTCATCATCCATATTGTGATTGATCACGCCATCTTTCTCAGGCGTTAAATCGGTCAGCATATGGCGAATATTAGTGGCATACAGCAAGGACGACTGGGTCGCCATGCGTGAAGGGAAGTCGGTATAGCCGACCACAATCACGCCGTTATCGGAGACGATACGCTCATCGGGCTGGGTTAAATCGCAGTTGCCGCCTTTTTCAGCCGCAAGATCGACAATCACCGAACCGGGCTTCATGGCCGCGACCATATCTTCAAGCCACAGCTTGGGCGCCGGGCGCCCGGGGATCAGCGCAGTGGTAATAACGATGTCCACATCAGGCGCCTGTTCGCGGAAACAAGCCAGCTGCTTTTCGCGAAACTCGGGGCTTGAAGGCGAGGCATAACCGCCGCTTGCCGAGCCATCCTGACTATCTTCGCTGTCTGCAAAATCCAGGAACAGGAACTCAGCGCCCATCGACTCGATCTGCTCGGAGACTTCCGGACGCACATCAAAGGCACGCACCACAGCACCCAGGCTGGTGGCGGTACCAATGGCCGCAAGCCCGGCAACGCCTGCGCCAATTACCAGCACCTTAGCCGGAGGCACTTTGCCCGCAGCAGTTACCTGGCCGGTAAAGAAGCGGCCAAAGTTATTGCCTGCCTCTATTACCGCGCGGTAACCGGCGATATTGGCCATCGACGAGAGTGCATCCATCTTCTGGGCCCGCGAGATACGCGGCACCATATCCATCGCAATCACGGTGGCGCCTTGGGCACGGCACTTCTCAAGCAGCGCTTCGTTTTGAGCGGGCCAGAAAAACGCAATCAGCGTTTGTCCTTCTCGTAGTCGTGCCGCTTCTTCATCAGAAGGCTCGCGGACTTTAATGACCACCTCAGCGCCCTGCCAAAGAGCGTCAGCACTATCCACTACGGTAACGCCCGCATCACGATAAGCGTTGTCATTAAAGCCCGCCGCAAGACCAGCGCCTGTTTCAATCAGACACTCATGGCCCAGCTTTTGGATCTGCTTTGCGCTTTCAGGGGTAAGCGCCACACGTGCTTCTCCCCGACTCGTTTCCTTAGGTGCGCCTATTCTCACACGGGTACTCCCTACGGTTTGAAAGCCGACAATAAGCTGTCATGGTTTGTTTTGATGCCAAGTACAGCCCGCTTGACGGCAGTTGGTTTCGACCACCACATCTTTATAAAACGTTACAGGCTCTCATGTTGCGTTTTAATAAAGCCATTCAACCTTTGATGCATGACATGAGCTTTTCCAAACATCGTCACCGGCAGGAGCAGTATGCGCAAAAATCAAGCGGCATAATTACCTCAATGCGACCTGATCGTAAGCTGTACAAGACGGGCAACCAGTGGCCGTACTACCAAAATGCACACAAAGGCGCTGGGCATGGCTACCCGATAGGCGTGCCATACCTGGCTAAAATAGTGATCACTCACTCCCGCATTAACGGCGGTAATAATCAGGGTCATTAAGAACGCCATAATCGTCGACATGTATAATGCAAATATGACCGGCGTAAAACGTGGGTGCAGCTTGCGCGCTGCCAGCAGGCGCTGTTCTGGGTAGCGGCGGGTTGTCATGGGTGAATTACCTTATCTATCAAACGTGTTTGCGCACTCTACAGTGACTTGAACCAATTCAGAAGCAGGTTCACGATAAGCACAGCCATAAGTTAATATTACGAATGGCGCTAAAGATTAAGGTATGGCTTATGGTTGCGTTACGCGGTATCGAGAGTTTTGTGAAAGCAGTTGAAGCCGGCAGCATTGCGGGCGGCGCGCGCCGTTTGGGTATTAGCGCGGCAGCCGCCAGCCAAAACATCAGCCGCCTGGAAACCCACTTGGGGGTGCGCTTGCTCACCCGCACTACGCGCCGTTTAGCGCCGACGGAAAGCGGTGCTACCTATTACGCAAAAGTGCGTGAACTGGTACAGGAATTGGAGCTTGCCGGTCAGGCCGTCAGCGCGCTGCATGACGCACCCAGAGGGCGTTTGCACATCGCTTCAACCGGTGCCTTTGCCCGGCACCTATTGGCCCCCATGATCCCAGCCTTTAATCGCCGTTATCCCGACATCACGGTCGAGCTCAGCATTGCCGACCGCCACGTGGACCATATCGCCGAATCGGTTGACGCCAGCATTCGCATTCGTCATGCGCTGGAAGAGGGGTTGGTGGCGCGTCCTATTGCGCGGGTGCCATCCATCTTCTGCGCAGCACCTCGCTATCTTGAGCAGGCCGGATACCCGCACACTCTGGAGCAGCTTAAGGAGCATGACTGCCTGGTATTTCGGTTTCCTTTGGATGGGCGCTATCTCGGCTGGGGTGCGGTACGCAACGGCATACGTTTCGATGTGCCGGTGAAGGCACGTATGATCAGCGACGACATTGATGCACTGGCCCAGATGGCCATTGAAGGTGGCGGCATCACACGGTTAGCGGCGTTTATTGCAGAACCGTTAATTGCGCAGGGCAAGCTCGTCGCACTGTTTACGCCGCCGTTTGCGGCTGATGAGCCCCTGGAGGTTGACCCACTAGAGTTTTATCTTTGTGTCCGGCATCGGCGTGAATTAACGCCCAAGGTCCTGGCGTTTCAGCAGTTTCTCACCGAGACTCTCCCTGCCCACTGGCGGGCCTAGGCCGACATAACGCGTTGCAGCATCCCTTCTGCTTCCGTTTCGCTCACCCCCAGCATTAACAAAATCTGGCGCTGGGTCGCCAATAACACATGCTGACGCTCTTCCTCACCGGGTAGGCTTTTGGCAATGGCCACGGCCCCCACCAGCGCTGCCAGAATAACCCGCGACTTACCGGCAATCACTTCGCGGTCGTGGGCAAAGGGGAGTTTTTTTAGCTTGCTCAAGGCAAGCAAGCGCATTTCAAGCATCTTTTTCATCCGCAGGTAAGACGCCTCAAACATGGTACGAATCTCGGCTTTCTCGCTGCCTATTTCATTAAACAGCACCGCTTCCGGCCCTGGCTGTTGCTTACGCTCAAGCTCCTGGAGATTCCAGTAGTTAGAGACCAGCTCCGTTAGGTGCTGCAAGGAGAGCGGCCCTTTTACCAAGCGTGCCGCCCGGCTGCCATCCAGCGCTTTACGCACAGAGGCATCATACAACGCCTCTTTGGAGGCGAAGTGGGAATAAAAAGCCCCGTGGGTCATTCTGGCCAGCTTCATGACCTGACCGATGGAGACTTTATTAAAGCCGTATCGGCTGAACAGTTCAGTGGCTGACGCCAGGATACGCTCTCTGGTTTTGGCCTTATGGCTTTTGGGATAAGGCATGTTGACCTCGTTATGTACTGCTAAATCGTTCGGCTAAATTGTTTGGCTAAATAATCCTGCTAAATATTATCTTGATCATATAATGCGTACTGCTAGCGTAGCCGTATTTAAAGCACTGAGGAGCCGCTATGCACTCACCTATTGTTATCACCGGCATGGGCATGGTCAGCCCGCTGGGATATAACGTCAAGACAAGTTGGGACACTCTGCTGCAAGGCCGTTCAGGGATTCGCCAGATTACCCGCTTTGATACCGCTCAAACGCCTATCAAAATTGCCGGTGCGGTTGCCCACTCAACTGATGACCCGCAGGCGGGGCTTTGTCTGGATGATATCGCGGATGCCAAAGAGCGCCGCAAGTTGGACCTGTTCAGCCTTTACGCCATGGCAGCGGCAAAAGAGGCGCTTGAGCAGGCTGGCTGGCAGCCAACGGACGAAGCACAACGCCGCGCCACGGCGACCATTATCGGTTCCGGCATTGGCGGGTTCCCCACGATTACCGAGGCCCAGCAAACGCTACAGCAGAAAGGTTACCGTCGGGTGTCGCCGTTTACCGTACCCGCGTTTCTGGCCAATATGGCGGCGGGCAATCTGTCGATTCGCTACGGTTTTCAGGGCCCGCTGGGCTGTCCGGTGACGGCGTGTGCGGCGGGCCTGCAAGCGATTGGCGACGGCATGCGTCTAATCCGTAGCGGTGAAGCCGACGTGGCGTTAGTGGGCGGCGCCGAGGCGTGTATTGACCCACTATCATTAGCGAGCTTCAACGCGCTCAAAGCGCTTTCCACCGAGCATGAGCAGCCTGAAAGTGCGTCGCGTCCCTTCGACAGCACCCGCAACGGTTTTGTGATGGGCGAAGGTGCGGGCCTGCTGGTGATTGAAACACTTGAACATGCACAAGCGCGCGGCGCCACGCCGCTGGCCGTCATTAGCGGCTACGGCACCAGTGCCGATGCCTACCATATTACTGCCGGGCCAGAGGACGGTAACGGCGCCGCCGCGGCGATTCATTCGGCGCTGAAAATGGCGGGGCTTAACGCGGATGAGATTGGCTATATCAATGCTCACGCCACCTCCACGCCCGTGGGCGACCGGGCAGAAATTGCCGCCTTACGGCGTGTGTTTGGTAGCAAACTGCCACACATTCCGATCTCTTCCACCAAATCGGCAACGGGCCATTTGCTGGGGGCGGCGGGCGGTGTTGAGAGTATATTTTCAGCGCTTTCTGCCACGACGGGCCAGCTGCCGCCCACACTTAACCTGACGCACTGCGATGAAGATATGCGGGACCTGGACTTCATCCCGTTAACAACGCGCACCCAGCCCTCCCCGCATGTGCTGTGCAACGGGTTTGGTTTTGGCGGCGTCAACGCGGCGCTGATTATCAGTCAGATGTAGCGCCTGGCCGTCGGCTTTTAACCGCCGTTCGCGTATCCTCTTGGCCTGCTTTTAGCGGTGGAAGAACATGAAACGCTACGAACGCTTTGCCGAGGAAATATCCGAACTTATCCGCAGTGGTGTGCTGGCGCCAGGGGAGCGTGTACCCTCAGTTCGCCAGGCCAGCCGCCACTACGCCATTAGCCCATCGACGGTGTTTCAGGCGTACTACCTGATGGAGAAGCAGGGGCTAATCGTGTCGCGGCCACGCTCGGGCTACTTTGTCCGCGAACAGGCGCAGCAGTTTCTCAACGAGCCCGAAATGACCCAAGGCCACCCTGAAACGGCCGACATTGCGGTAAGTGAACTGGTTTTTTCGGTGCTGGGGTCGCTTCAAAATGTCGATACGGTGCCTTTTGGCTCGGCCTTTCCAAGCCCTGAGCTGTTTCCGCTTCCCCGCTTGGCGCGCAGCATGGCCAAAGGGCTACGCGAGCTTTCTCCCAACGCCATCATCACAGATATGACCGCAGGCGATACGGCACTGCGCCGCCAGATCGCTCTGCGTTACCGGTTGGCTGGCGTGCACCTACCGCCCCAGGAACTGGTGATTACCAATGGCGCCATGGAAGCCCTGAACCTGGGATTTCAGTGCGTGACCGAACCTGGTGATCTTGTCGCCATCGAGTCACCGGCCTTTTACGCAAGCCTTCAGGTATTGGAGCGTTTGAAGTTAAGGGCAGTCGAGATTCCTGTTCATCCGCGGGAAGGAATCGACCTGGACAAGCTGGCAGACAGCCTTGCCAAGTACCCGATTAAAGCCTGTTGGCTGATGAGCCATTTGCAAAACCCGCTTGGGGCGAGCTTGAGTACGGCCAAAAAGCAGGCGCTGTATGGGCTGTTGAAGCAGCATCAGGTGCCGCTGATCGAAGATGATGTGTATGCCGAGCTCTATTTTGGCTCCAAGCCCCCCGTACCCGTTAAGCACTTTGATGATGAAGGATTGGTGATTCACTGCGGGTCGTTTTCAAAGTGCCTGGCGCCCGGTTATCGGGTCGGCTGGGTAGCCGGAGGGCGCTACGCCGAAAGCATTTCCCGGCTGAAACTGATGACGACAATTTCACCCTCGGTGCCCGCTCAGGTAGCCATTGCAGATTACCTTCAGCACGGCGGCTACGACCGCCATTTGCGCAAACTGCGCCTGGCACTGGAATTTCAGCAAACCCGTATGCTCTCGGCGGCGGCACGCTACTTTCCCAAGGATACCCGCGCAACACGCCCGGCTGGCGGATACTTTCTGTGGTTTGAATTTCCCAAGCCGGTGGACTCGCTGCGCCTGTTTCAAATAGCCCTGGCGCAAGGGATCAGCATTGCACCTGGGCCTATCTTCTCTGCCACGCAGGGGTATCAAAACTGCGCCCGCTTAAGCTATGGCCACCCATGGACACCGCGCAGCGAAGAGGCCATGGCGTTTTTGGGCGAGCAGCTAAGAGCAATGCTGGCATCTTGTTAAGCGCTGCTTTTCAGGTGTTCATTTTCAGGCGCTCGTTTTAGCGACTTACGCCTTTTGGCTATGCAGATGACGGTTGTCTGCCGATGTTAACCGGGCAAGCTTTCCAATTTGATACAGGTCGTGCAGATACATATCAAGCCGGAAAATGCCGTGAGAGATGGCGATCAACACGAAGGTTAATAGCATCAGCACCGGGGGTTCATTCAGCCAGGTAAAGGCGGCCGATGAAAAGGGGTATAGCAGCGTATAGATGCTCATTCCACCCAGGAACTGCGCCAGCATGCTGTTCACAATCACCAGTGAAATCATCAGCACGCGGGCATCCCATGTTGGCAGCCGGGTTTTACAGAATGACAAATGCCGCACGCGCAATTCGCCGCTGACATCAAGCTGCCCCCTGCGGCGTAGAAGAGGAATGGCATAGGTGCCCGCTTTTTCCTCTGTAAACGCCAGGAGCGCCATATGATGATTCATCTGAGGCCCAAATGTGTGGGCGACCGCTTGGTCAAAATCGGCTGACCCGCCTGTTTGCTTCGCCAACAATGCTTTATGAGAAAGCTCGCTTAAGCGCACTTTATCGCCGCTTGAAAGCTTCAAGTCATTGGCAAAATTAATATTATAGTTAACCTCATACACCTGGTATAAAGCGGCCGTGACACCTATAAAAATCATAAAATAAATGAAAACAGTCAGCATAGTAGCGCGCCTCTTAAACGTTTTATTACCCTAACAGCCTGACGTCTGGTTAACGAATGTCCTGCTCGCCATCTGTGCGTTTTTGAATTCTGCCTTGCACTGCCGTTTCAGTACAGACTCAGAACGTTACGATAAATACATATCAGCTTAAAGGCTGACCCAGTGCAAGCAAACCCGGCTAGCGTAACACCTTCGCCATTTAGCCAGCCTTAACGATTTTGCTATACGTGAGTAGCGTCATACAGCGCATAGCGCATGAAAGCCATCAAAGACTGAGCTAACATAGCGGCCCGCGATCAGAATCGCTTAAAACAATAATGACATTTCAATAAAATCTCGCTCACAAGGAGCCCACCATGCCCCCTCAAGAATCCAGCACGCTGACGGCTTCTCCTCCGGTCACATCCATGTATGCCAAATACCTGGCCGCGCTTGGCCCCGGCTTTTTATTTGCGGGGGCAGCCATTGGCACGTCTCACGTTGTTCAATCAACGCGTGCTGGGGCGGAGTATGGCATCGGCTTACTGGTCTTTATTTTACTTGCCATACTGCTTAAGTATCCGTCTTTTTTCTTCGGGCCATTTTATGTCAGCGTCACAGGCAAGTCGCTGGTTGAGGGCTACCGCCAGACCTTTGGTAAATCCGTGGTGGCGCTGTTTGCGCTGGTCCAAATACCTGTCTCGGCGATTATTATTGCCGCCATTGCGATTACCACGGCAGGTCTTGCCGGCAGTATCGTGCCTATGACGTTAAGCCCGCCAGCCATCGCCGTGATACTGATTGCCCTGTGCTGCGTGCTGACATTTGCAGGCGGTTACAAGCTACTGGATTGGGTCAATAAAGTCTTTATTGTCATCTTAAGCGTCACCACCCTGTTGGCCGCCCTGGTGGCCGTGCCCCTGGTCGACTGGACCTTCTACCCCGCGACAGCCGTCTCTCCGCTTTTTAGCACAGCCACCTTTATTACCCTGGTAGCGGTGCTTGGCTTGATGCCATCTGATATTACGCTCGCGGTGATGAACTCACTGTGGTCAGAGGCGCGTAATAAAAATCAGGGCGTGCGCAGTGGCACTGCCGCCGAAAAAATCGACTTCAATATCGGCTATATCGGCGCGGCCGTTCTGGCGGCCTGTTTTGTCGTAATGGGCGCTGGCGTGATGCACAGCCAAGCAATAACGCCCGCCGATGGCGCCGTCGCTTTTGCAAGCCAAGTGATTGGCCTTTATACCAACACCTTGGGCGAGTGGAGCGGCGTGGTCGTGGGTATTTCCGCGTTTACCGTCATGCTCACCACACTGCTGACCGTGCTGGATGGCTTTCCACGCATGATCACGGCCTCTTACTATACGTTTACACGCCCGGAAGGCGCCACGGAAGAGAGCCGTACGATTGAGGGCAGCCGCGCATTTTTTGTATGCATGGTGGGCTTATCACTACTGGCCGTGGTGATTCTGTATACCTTGATGGGCAGCTTCCGGCTGTTTATGGACTTTGTCATGGTCGTGGCGTTTTTGATAAGCCCGGTGCTGGCTACCCTCAACCACCTGACGGCAAACGGCTCAACCGTGCCGGTGTCCCAGCGCCCTTCACGCCTGATTAATGCCTGGAGCTGGCTAGCAATCGCTACCCTGGCGCTTCTGTCACTGGGCTATATTTATGTTCGCTTTATTCACTAACTCGTAAGTACTCGCTAGTCAGCGCCTCGCGAAGCCGCTTTAGTGCATGGCTGAGCGCTAACTGGCTTAAGTGCAGTTTTTCGGCCGCGCAGGTATTGATAGGCTCGACCCCGCATTTGCACCGTGCACCGGCACACCGGTATGTGGCGGTATGTCGACCGACTTACTGCTAAAAGTTGATATAAAGAACTATCGCCCTTCATGGTCCTCAAGAAGGGCGAATTTTATGGTCTATTTCCAATCCAAGGCTCTTAAAAATTTGTTTCAAAAACATGACGCAAAAGAGATTTTGGTGCACGTTTCAGCGTTTTCCTTCCCGAAAAAAATCCTATCTAAAATCCGCTATTAACAGGCTTTTTAGAAAGCATCTCGCTTGCCAATCTAACTTTCCTTTTTTTACTAAATTAACCTTGTTAAGATGCTTAGAAAACTAATCAAATCGATTAAAATTCGTTAGGGAACGCTGGTTTTGAAAAATTCAACTTCACTTCCATGCCAAGCTTCTTTTGATCTTGCTTTATTGAAACCACTTTTTTAACGCTGGCTTATCTGAACCAGTCAATGAGTGGTTCCTCAAAGTAAGGTATAGGCATGACATCTCTGTTGCTGCATAGCGGTAAGACAGACCAATATCGCGCCCTTGGCGAGACGGGGCAGCCGGTTTTTCACTCTGCGCTTCAATTACGTAAAACTATTGCACGCCGCCTAAAAGGAAAAGAGCGCCACCTTGCTATACCACAACGCGACCAGCAGGGAGAAGGCGTCGATTGGTACAGTGGCATCCCCGGTGACGTAGTGCCTTGGAAGAATGCTACTGAAGGTGAACGAGAGGACGCGCGTATTCAGTTGGAATCTTTTAAAAAAGAGATTCAAGCTGTCGAAATGCCCGGTGACGGCCAGGGCGGTGACCACGAAGTATTCGCACGCTTAGTCAAATGGTCTTGTCACTTCCCAGATGAAAACCATGTTTATTTGGTGGACGGCACTCCGGTACTCACCTTTTGGGGCTTTATACATCCTGAAGCCGACCGGCACGCTAATCCTTTGCAGTGCCTCTATCCCGAGACTGAGCCAGCACAGGCTCCTGCGCCCATATCCCCGCCTCTAGCTCCACTAGCGGCTGCCGTGCCTAGCAATGAGCCCACTGCTGTGAAACCGCGCCCTTGGTGGCGCCGTTTATGGTGGCTATTGCCCTTGGCTTTACTTTTAGGCTTGCTGTTGCTGCTGGGATTGAAACGCTGTTCTACACCGCCGCTAGAACCCAAGGTTGAGCTAAGTCTACCGACGGTCCAAACGCCTTCTTTTGCTGTTCCTCAACTGCCCTCGCAGGGCTTGAATACTTGGCCTTTTAGTATCGGCCCTAAAAATCTTGCGCTGCCAAATGGCGTTTTTGGGTTAAACGCTGGAGCCAGCATGCCAGCCCAGGGAAGCTCAACTGGAACGCCTGCTATAGCGTTATCTGATAACAGCTTGGCAAACACGATGCCATCTCAATCAAATATGGATTTAGCGCTTTCTGAGCCATTGCCACCTGTCAGTGAGCTGCCCGTCAACGCGTTATCACCCAGTGCCACAGAGCCGCCAGCAGGCAGAGCCAATACAGCCCAGAGCCCAACAGCCCTCCCTGAGCCACTAAACCTTCCTGCCAACACGCCAGATGGAACAGCTGCTTTTCTCGACGGTAATTGGCAAGGCGCAGGCGTAATGGATAGCCAGAGTGGTCAGCCTCTTCAAGTACGCTACGCATTCAACCAAGGCGAAGGACAGATGTTTATTCGCCGCGGTGGGCAGGCTGGTGTGATGTGTTCAGGTCCTGTGACTGCCGTGATGCAAAGTGGTGAACTCCAGGTTGAAGCCCAAGAGCGTGCTCGCTGTGAAGACGGCAGTAATTACGAAATGCCGCGCGTAGAGTGCCATCAAAACGAGGGCGAAATGGCCGACTGCGCAGCCAGCTATGACGATGAACCTTTTCCCATGCGGCTTCAGAAAGCCAGCGAATAGGACGGTAAACGGATTATGTTACCTGAGATTATTAATTTCGAAGAGGTGGCAACTCTGGTTAGCCACTCCGGCGTTCAGTTCCTGGACTTTGGTTTAACACTGGAGCCTCGCAAGGAGCCAGCTGGGGAGTTCATGTATCTGGCCACTACGGACAAGATGCTGACTCGCCTGCTGGTTAATGAAGAAGATGGCTCTTTATTTCATGAAGTAGAGCCTGGCGAGTTTGAAATCGTTAAACGCCCTCAATTCGACATGGCGATGTCGACAAGTCTTGAGCAGTTGGATAAAGCCTGGCTCCCGCTCCCCTTTTTCCGTTTTCGGCCGCCAAGCAAGTTTGATGAAGGCCCTGCCAACTGGGCCCGCATGCGCTTGACGGCCTTGGATGAGCCCGATATCGACGGCCATACTCATCGCCTGACGTTAGCCTTTGATACACAAACGCTGCCGCGTCGTGATAACACCGCATACCTTTGCCCAACGACGGATGACGTCAACTCAGGCACCAACTTCCGCCTGGCCACCAGCACGTCGAACATGCGCTGGTTTCTTGACCAATCCTGGGTAAGAGAATGGCTTGAAGAGCTTTTCCGCGAAGCCAATCCCAAGCTTGATAGCCAGGAAATGCGTGACGCTCTTGAAGAGTGCCAGCATTTTGCACATTACCTGAACGTACTTAGCCTGCTGCGCCAGCCTATCGAAGAAGAGCACAGCAAGCAGGGCAAACGCGTTCATATTCCTGACATCAAGGTTATCGCCCAGAAAGAAGGGGTAATTCCCGTCGACCTAGTGCTCGATGTCGGCAACTCGCGTACGTGCGGGATTCTGATAGAAGATCACGGCCAGTCGGGCATGGGGCTGAGACACAACTATGTGCTTGAGCTGCGTGACCTTGTCGATCCTGAGCGGGTTTATAGAGACCCGTTTGATAGTCGTATTGAATTCTCACAGACCTTTTTTGGCAAAGACCACTTATCCGTCAAGAGTGGCCGTCATGACGCTTTCTTATGGCCTACCATCGCCCGGGTTGGCGTGGAAGCAGGACGTTTGGCCGGACGGCGGCGGGGCACCGAAGGCTCCACAGGTCTATCCAGCCCCAAACGTTACCTGTGGGACGATGAGACATATCACCACGGTTGGCGCTTTAACAGTGCGTATGTGCGTACCGACACGGAGCCACATGCCACCGCCGCCCCCTTCTCTCATCTGATTAACGAGCTGGGGGATGCGCTCTACACGCTGGATGAAGAAGATCAGCTACCTGTCTTCAAGCCGCACTACTCGCGCAGCTCGCTGATGACCTTCATGCTGTCAGAAGTGCTGGCACAAGCATTGATGCAGATGAACAGCCCCGCTCAGCGTGCCCGGCAAGGGCATACCAACCGCCCTCGCCAGCTACGCTCTATCACCCTGACAGTGCCTCCAGCGCTGCCACAGGCAGAACGCAGCCTGCTGGTATCACGGCTTGAGCAAGCGGTTGCCCTGATCTGGAAAAGCCTGGGCTGGGATCACGGTGAAGAAGAGAGTAATCCGTTTGAAGCAGAAGCTGACGGCACCTTACGCGTCCCGATGCCGAGCTTGCGTGTAGAGTGGGACGAAGCCTCCTGCGGCCAGTTGGTTTACCTCTATACGGAAATCAAGGAGAACTTTGCCGGGCATCCAGAAGAGTTCTTCGCAACGCTTGCACGCCCTGATAAACCCCATCGTGAGCAGGTCAGCCTTGCCACTATTGATATTGGTGGCGGCACCACGGACCTGGTCATTACCGACTACCATCTTGACCGCAGTGGATCAACGAGCGGAGGCAGTAATGTCTCCGTCGTACCACAGCAGCGCTTTCGTGACGGTTTCCGCGTCGCCGGAGATGACATCCTGCTTGATGTCATTCAGCTGTTCGTACTTCCCAGTTTTGAGGCCGCGCTCAAGCAGGCAGGAGTAGCATCGCCTGACTCGATGATGTCGCAACTATGCGGGCAGGACAACGCTAATGCCCAGAATCAGGTTCTACGCCAACAGCTTAACCTGCAGGTTTTCACCCCGCTCGGCCTAGCGCTACTTGAGGCCTATGAAAGCTTTAACCCCGAGCAGCCTTGTGGCTCAGAGACACTCACCTACGGTGAACGCTTAGGCGAGCACAAGGTAAGCACATCGGTGCACCGTTATGTCGAAACGGCACTAAGGCACGAGCTGGGCATGGACCTTACGTTTGATTTGATGAGCATTCCGCTTACGTTCAACTTGCTGGACGTTCATCGTGCCTTTTTGCAAGATCGCTTCAACATCTGCAAAACCCTGGCATCGCTGTGTGAAGTGGTTTTCCAATATCAGTGCGACATGCTCTTGATTACCGGCCGCCCATCACGTTTACCGGGTGTCCAAGCCTATTTGCGCAAAATGCTGCCACTACCACCGGGGCGCATCCTGCCACTGCAGGGTTACCGCACAGGCAGTTGGTACCCCTTCCATCGCAACGGCCGTATAGACGATCCTAAAACCACGGCTTCCGTAGGCGCGATGTTGTGCTCACTGTGCACCCGCCATGATCTGTCCAACTTCTTTTTCGATGCTGCGAAGCTGAAACCCTATTCAACGATTCGTCATATTGGTTTGATTGATAACAATAATACGATCCCTGATGCCGATATCACCTATCGCGATATAACAACCTCCGAAGACGGCACCATGATTCATCTGCAAGAAGATGAAACAGGGGAAACGCCCGCAATCGAAATGCGCGGTGCACTTCGAATCGGCTTTCGCCAGCTAGCCGCTCAGCGTTGGTCAGCGTCTCCGCTCTATACGCTGACGTTTACCCCGACCGGGACGGAGAAGTTCGAAAAAGCCAAAGCCAATACGGGCCACGCTTTCATATTGAAGGTACGTTTAGCGGTGGATGAACGGGCCAGCAAAGGCAGCCTGATCAGTGATCGCCTGAAGATCGCCAGCGTTGAAACGAGCGGTGAAGGCAGCTTTAGCTCACGTGACCTGAAGCTGCAGCTCAATACACTTAATGATGCCGGACTGGGCGATACCAACTACTGGCTGGACAGCGGGAGCGTAAAACGCACATGAACCAGTTGACACCCGAACAGTTGTCACCAGGACAGCTGACGCCAGAACAGAAACAGCTCAGCGAAGGCTGGAAGTCCTTTTATCAGGGCGCAGGTGAAGCCCTGGAGTGGATTGACTCAGTGCGCCAAAGCGCCCCTAGCCTCGACAGTGAAGCAGACACGCTGGGGCTTGCCCTTTATCGATCCCGTAACCTTGCGAAAAGCTTATCGCATGCCGCCACGACACCAATGACCGTCGGCTTTTTTGGGCTCTCTCAAGCGGGTAAGTCGTATCTTATATCCGCACTGGCGGCTGGCGAAAACGGCAAATTGGAAACGCGTTATGGCTCGGCTCGTTTAGACTTTATCGAACACATCAACCCTGTCGGTGGTGGTAAGGAAGCGACCGGCCTGGTCACACGATTTAGCCGCACGGCAAGCTCCGGCCCCAGCGAATTCCCGGTTGAACTCAAGCTGTTCAGCGAAGTGGAAGTAGCGAAAGTATTGGCGAATGCCTGGTTCAACGACTTCGACCACGAACGCGAAGACGTTTACGAAATTGATGAAAGCAAAGTCGCGCGCCTGCTGTCGCTTTACGCTGCTGAATCTGATGAAAAGCGCCAATCAGGGATAACGCCGAAAGGTGTAACGCCCGAAAATGTGGTAGAGCTTTGGGACTACCTACAGGCGAGCTTTCCTAAATCCGTCAGCAAACTCAACGCCCGCTACTGGCCGCAGGTAGTCAAGCTTGCCCCGCAACTTACCAGCCACCAACGGGCTGAGCTGTTCTCCATTTTATGGGGCGAACAACCCGAACTTACCCACCTTTATCGCCAACTCGCCCAGACCCTGGATGCCTTGGGCCACGCCGCTCGCGTTTATGCCCCGCTTCGCTGCCTGGTAGTGAGCGATGGAGACGGCTTTAGTCAGCGCGACAGCATCATGAACGTCGACATACTGGAGCGCCTGGGTACCGCAAAGGATTATACGCTTGAGGTTTGCCCCTCAATTGGCGATACCCTGGCCGCGCCGGTTAGTTTATCGGTTGCCCAACTCGCAGCACTCACGGCGGAACTGACCTTTCCTCTGATCGAGCCTACCCGTGACCCGCGGGTAGAGCAGGTGGACCTGCTGGACTTCCCCGGTTATCGCGGCCGTTTAAGCCTACGTAATATTGGTGAATCAGGAAGCCAGGAAGGCCTTTCTCAACTCTTGCTGCGTGGCAAGGTGGCCTACCTGTTCGAGCGCTACACGGACAGCCAGGAAATGAACGGCTTGGTGGTCTGTACAAGTTCAGACAAGCAGAGCGATGTGACAAGCGTTGGCCCGGTCTTAACCCGCTGGATCGAAAAAACCCAAGGCGAAACAGCCGCCGAACGCGGCCAGCGCGATCCTGGGCTGATCTGGGCGCTCACCATGTTCGATAAGCGTATTTCCGGCGCGTTGCAACAAACCGAAAGCCAGTTGCGTGAAGGCTGGGAAGGTCTGATCAAAATGACCATGCTGGAGCGTTTCGGAAGCTTTGAGTGGATGCAGGAGTGGTCACCCGGCCAAGCGTTTAATAATACTTTCTTGGTGCGCAAACCGCGTTTGCCTGTGCCGTTCCTGGTAAGTGAAGAAGGCCGGGAAGTTGCCATAAACGAAGCAACACAAGCAGCCTTGGCAAGCATGCAAAATACCTTCATTGAAAGCCCGACGGTACAGCAGCACGTTCAGCAACCCGCCGATGCCTGGCAAGCAATGCTGACGCTAGATGATGGTGGCATGGCCCACGTTGGCGACTACCTGGGCCGCATTGCAGGCTTGGAGTACAAATTAGGCCGGATCGAAAGCCAGCTCAAGGAAACATATCGTACGCTGGTCACGGATCGTCTTGCTACTTGGCACTTCAATGACGCCGATGGTGAAGTAGAGCAGAAGCGCGCCATTGCAGGCCGTTTCTGGAAAGAGCTTCAGGTGCGCTGGCAATCAATGGGAGAGCTGCAATATCACCTGGAACTGCCCGACGAAACCGTTCGCGACCTCTACCTCAGTGACAGCGAAGACAGCCTGTCATCATCCACAGAAGATGACGACGACGCTAGCGTCGACAATGGTGGGCTATATGGCAGCAGTAGTGCTGGCCTGGAAGCTGACTTTGGAGCGCTTCCTTTTGGCGACAGTCCTGGCGAACCAACCGATATACCCGCCCAGGCACCAAGAGCGCCCGTGCTGCAAAGTGCTGATCACCGCTTTGCCAAGGCCGTCTATCACGCCTGGGTAGGTCACTTGCGTGAGTTTCCCCAGCGCCAAGGGCTGTTACGCATGCTGGGGCTGGATCGTGATTTGATGAAGCTATTGGCCGATGAACTGATTACAGGTGCCAGCCGGTCAAAGGTACAAGAGAAACTGCAAGAAGCCCTGCTGCAACGCATTCAAAGCGGCGCCCGCCGGGATCGGCTCGTGTCACGGCAAGTATTGACGGCCCAGCTCGTGCTGCGTGATTTCATTGCCTGGCTCGGTTTTCACTACCTTCCTGTGGATCAGCGGCCTGCAAGCCTTGTGGGTAGAAAAGGTCCCCTATTTGGCTATCAGCGTGACCACCTACCCAACGGCGAATTACCGCAACTACCTGACCAGCCCGTCAATCAAGCGCAGGTGTATTTTGGCAACTGGCTATCCGGACTTTATCTCATGACTCAAGAAAATGCCGGGCATAGCGGCGGTCGCGAAATCACCATTGAGCAGAATGAGCGCCTCGGTGAGGTACTTGCGTTATTCACTACCAAGGAGAAGGCGTATGCGTAAAGTTGAGCTTCGCCCCCTGTCTGATCTTAAACCCGGTTATGCCCAGCTAGTAATGATCGGTGGCACTCCTCCGAGCGAAGGTCTGTCGGTAGACATTCAGCGCAACCAGGATGAACACTTTTTACAAGCCGATGGAAAGTGGGGAAGCCACTCTTTTAAATTCACGCTGCCAACGCTGCAAACCAATGCGGACGGCCACTCGACGGCTGTGGTCGATGAGCAGATCGTTGACCCACTAATCGAAAATCCGCATGCCACCAATATGGTTCGGTTTTACGCTGCTGATGGCACGGAGTTGGGGCGCGCACGTTTAAAGCTAGCCCGTGACCTGATGCCATCCGGCGCCAGTGGCAGTACGCCCTCATTAGCCGCAGGAGCGGCCCTACATTCACCGGCGGCGCCAGAACCCGAACCAGAGCCTGACCCCATACCGGTTGAGCCATCACCCGCCGAGGTTACAACGCCAGCGCCAGAAGCGCCCCAGACAGCAAAAAAGGGCAATAAGCGATGGCTTTGGATAGTACTGGCTATTGTGCTTTTGGCACTTCTTGCAGCCGCCGCCTGGTTCGGCCTAGCGATGCGCAATGCGCCTTCAGACGCTGCCAGCGAAGCAGAGCAGGAGGAAAGTCAGCCTGAACAGCCGTTGGAAGAAGAGCCTGCTGCCCCAGAACCTGAACCTGAACCTGAATCTGAACCTGAAGCTGAAATAGCTCCGGTCGGTGAAGAGGGCCCGGCAGAAGGGATTGCCGCTCCCTGCTCTCTTCAGCGTATGACCGAACAGGGCGAACTTGAGTTTATTCAGAGCTGCACCTCTGCTGGGATTGATTCTGACGTCATGCTGAGCGTGATTGACGACGCGCTAGCGAATGAGCGTTGCGGCATAGCACGTCGTCTTTACGCCCATGAGGCGCTTAATGGCGATATTGACGCCGCGCTTGGCTATGCCCGCCAATTTGATCCTGAACAGCATGCATCCAGTACCTGCTTCCCAGAAGCGGATGCTGAAACCGCTATCTTCTGGTACGAGACCGCCCAAGGCATTGACGCCACAAATCCAGAAGCTAATCAGCGACTTGAGGAACTTCAGCCATGACACTGCACAGGATACTGCTGAGCCTGACGGTAGGCATGTTGGCAGCTACTCAAGCGCTCGCTGACGACCGACCTTTATTACAAGAAGGAAAGGAAACACTTTACCAACGCGTTTTGACAACGCCAGGCTGTCACCTCGTGCAAGATGCAGGCGGTGCAGGGGGCGAGCTCCAACCTGCCTTTAGCCGTTTTTATGTGTATCAGTTGAGCGAGAAGAGTGGCGAAAACTGGCTAAAGGTGGGCCCCGATAGTTATGGCAGCGCCATTGGCTGGCTGCCTGAATCCTGTACGGTCGATTGGAAAATGCAGCTCACACTGTCATTTACCAATCCTGCTAATCGTGAACGTCTGATGTTCTTTAAAGAACGTGACGGACTGATGCAAATTTTTGACGACTTTGAGCCTTCCGGAAAAGTAGCTCCCTTACGTGCTCAGCTACGCCGTGATGGTGAGGCTTCGGGGATCGTCGCCCAAGAGCCTGAGTACTTTGTCGATCTTCAAGAACAGTTTTATTTACTGCCTATTCTTGAAGGCGAAGAGATCATGACTGAGGCTGGCTTTATGACACGCTTGCTGCGTGTTGCTTCTGTCAGTGAGGCGGCTGAAGAAGGCCAGCAGGATGATACCCAGAAGGATCCTTCAGCGCAGTTACGTGAGTTTAATGCCGGTGTTGTATTTGTCATTGACTCCACCTCTTCCATGGGACCCTACATTGAGCGTACCCGTGAAGCCGTTGAGCGTATATACCAGAGGATTGAGGACCAACAGCTCACAGACCAGGTAAAATTTGGCCTGGTTTCCTATCGCGACAGCGTAGACGCAGCACCCGGCATTGAGTATGTCACCCGTATGTTCGCTAATCCTGCTGATATTGAAAGCGGCAACGATTTTATGGCCCGGGTGGCAAGCCTCAGCGAAGCCCAGGTTTCTACCGTTGGCTGGGAGGAAGATGCTTATGCGGGCATCATGCAGGCAGTCGAAGAGATTGAGTGGAGTAATTTTGGCGCGCGCTACATTGTTTTAATCACTGACGCCAGTGCAATTGACAGTGATAGCGAGCGCTCGTCGACAGGGTTTAGTGCAGACCAGGTTCGTCTGGAAGCCGCCCGTCAAGGTATTGCAGTCTATACCTTGCATTTAAAAACCCCTGGCGGCGAGAGCAACGGGGACCATGCTAAAGCTGAAGCACAATACAGCAACCTCTCTACGTTCGCAGGCACGGGCACCTCACTCTATTACCCTGTTAATACAGGCGATGTAACACTTTTTGGACAGCGTGTTGATGCTTTAGCCTCCGCGATTACGGACCAGGTTCAAGCGGCATATTTAGGCGATGAGGCCATCGGTAGCGCTTTAAACGCCGAGCCCACTGAAGACCCAAGTGAGCAACGTTTGATGGATGATATGCAGGTCATTGGCCATGCAATGCGCCTTGCTTACCTTGGCCAAGTAACGGGAAGCCAAGCTCCACCCGTATTTGAAGCATGGATTAGCGACCGAGATCTCATTGCTCAACATGTGCCAACCATCGACGTGCGCGTACTGCTTACCAAAGGGCAGCTTAGCGATTTGAGTGACGTGGTCAGTGAAATTCTTAACGCAGCAAATGCTGGGCTTATTTCGCCGACCGACATGTTTGATCGGCTCCGCTCTGTGGCTGCAGCAATGGGTGCGGATCCTAATCAAGTACAGCAAAGCGAAGGGCAGCACTTAAGCGAATTAGGACTTATGGGCGAGTACCTTGACGACCTCCCCTATCAAAGCGAAGTGCTTAATCTTGATGAAGAAACCTGGCTGAGTTGGGATGGTTTGCAGCAAGAACGCTTTATCAGACGCCTCGCCACTAAACTACGTCATTACCAGCGCTATAACGAAGACGTTGATAGGTGGGTATCTCTCGCTGAAGGCGCCGACCCTAGAGATGATGTCTATCCGATTCCACTAGAAATGATGCCTTAAGCCTGTGCTGAATCTAAAGGAATTACGTGTGGCACGTGGTGAGGGCGATGAGCGTCACGAAGTCTATTTGCCAGAACTTGCTCTCATCTCGGGACAAGTAGCGGCAATTGTCGGCCCTAGCGGCTGTGGTAAAAGCACCCTGCTAGAAGCAATAGGGCTTTTGCTCGCTCCCAGCACGCTGCAAAGCTATTCGCTTGGGAAGGCAAAGACCGACGTGGCCGCCTTGCTGCATAACAGGAACGAAAACACCCTGGCCAGCATTCGCTCGAAAGACATTGGCTTCTTACTACAGAACGGTGGGCTGCTGCCGTACTTGAGCGTACGCGACAATATTACGCTCCCCCGGCGCTTATTGGGCCTACCCGCTAGTAGTGAACGCATTCAGCATGCCTGTGCCAAGCTGCGCCTGGACGCTCTGTTGGATAAACGCCCTAGTGCGCTTTCCATTGGAGAGCGCCAGCGCACTGCTTTCGTGCGAGCGATGGCACATGAGCCGCAGGTATTACTGGCCGATGAACCCACGGCAGCTCTTGATCCATACGCAGGGGCTCAGCTTTTTGACCTTATGGTATCGCTTGTGAAAGAGCTCGATATGGCTGCACTCGTGGTCTCCCATGACTACACGCTGGTTGATCAGTTCAAACTGCCAAGACTGGCAGCCTCCTTAACGCCAGAGGGGTGTTGTTTTGCCTTCGCGCAGTAACCGATTTTTTCTCATTACTCGTTTAGCGTTGCAGGATCTTTGGCATGATCGCCAAGTATCGTTATGTATCGCGGCCGCTTTAGTAGCAGTGATTGCGCCGCTGTTGCTGCTTTTCGGACTCAAACATGGCGTTGTTAGCCAGCTTCAAAGCGAGCTACTTGATGACCCACGAAACCTCGAAGTGCGCATGCTGACAAGCGGTAGTTATGACGATCACTGGATGACGAAACTGCGCGAACATCCCGAGGTAGGGTTCGCTATTGGGCAAACACGCTCACTGAATACTCAAGCCAATTTGCTGAAGGATCGTCAGCACTTCCTGGAGGGCATCGAATTGATTCCTTCGGCACCTGGCGACCCGTTGCTAAACACCCTGGATCGCTACCCTGAAGGGGCACGCATCATCTTAAGTGAGTCAGCGGCCAGGCGCCTTGACGTCATCGAGGGCGAATCTCTTACTTTAGCGGTTAACAGAAGGCTTGATGAACAGCTTGAGCGTGGTCACCTGAACGTAGAAATTGCGGGTGTACTAGAGCCTGCCCGCTTTTCGCGTCCGGCTGCTTTTGTGGATCTTTCACTGCTTATTGAGTTGGAACACTTTCGAGACGGTCAAGCAAGTCCCCTTTTAGGCATAAATAATGGCTTAGCGCGAGATGATTACCCATTGAGATACGCCCGGGCGCGTGTTTACGCCAAGGATGGCGATTCAGTACAGGGATTAGTGGAGTGGTTGGAGAACCAGCGTATTGATACTGCAAGCCAGCTTGCTGATATTGAAAATGTACGCACCATCAATAGAGTTCTAGAACTCGTTTTCGGTGTTATTGCCGTAACAGCGATTATTGGATGCATGGCCTCCATGAGTGGTGCTTTTTTAGCCAACATTGATCGAAAACGCCGTGAGTATGCTGTTTTACGCTTGCTTGGTTTTCAACGCCCGGCTATCGCCACCTATATAGCCGCTCAAGTGAGCGTGTTAACGCTAATCGCTTTTGTGGCAGGGCTGGGCCTATTTGCGCTGGGTTCCGTCGTTTTTAACCGTGCCCTCGCCACGAGCCATTTAGCCTCAGGCGTTGTGAGCCATATTACCCCCCTCCATGCCGTGATCGCTTTAATACTCGCTTTTTCGGTAGGGCTATTGGTCGTCATGGTCGGCGTGATACGTGCCTACGGAATTCAACCAGCGGAGAGTCTACGTGAAGCTTGAACGTTGCCTTATCTTATTATTGTCCGGACTTAGCGTTTCCAGTATTGCCCAAGCGGAGCAATGGCCTGAAAGACTCTACAACCCAGCCCCTTCGAGTGGGGATGTGGTGCTTCCAATGCCGTGCGGTGGTGCAATGACGTTTCGCCAGGTACATGTGCCCGTCAGCAAACCACTCGATGACTTTCCCGTTCAAGTAGGGCAAGACGGCACAGGATGGGGTTACGTGGAGCAAAGCCGTCCAGCACATATTTCGGGTAGCTTTATAGACGACCAAGGAGCTACCTCCCGGTACTACCTAATGGCCAAGTACGAGCTAACCGAACTACAGTACGAAGCCCTAATGGAAAACACATGCCCAGGCCTCTCTAATCGTAAGCGTCTTCCCAAAGTAGGCATTAGTTGGTTTGATGCCATGCAGGTTGGCGATACTTACAACCTGTGGCTGCGTGACAATGCGGTGGATGCACTTCCTCAGGAAGACAGTGCGTTAGGTTTCGTGCGTTTACCCACAGAAACTGAATGGGAGTTCGCTGCACGTGGCGGTCTTGAAGTAAGTACGGCGGAGTATCGTGATTCTCGTTATCTCATGCCAGAAGGAATTAATGCTTACGAATGGTTTTCAGGCGCTCAGTCTTCCAATGGACGACTCCAGCTAACAGGCCTATTGGCCCCTAATCCATTAGGCCTACATGACATACTGGGTAACGCCAGTGAAATGATGTTTGAACCCTTCCGACTTAACAAGCTTGACCGCCAGCATGGCCAAGCAGGTGGCGTTATCGTGCGCGGTGGCAATTATTTAAGCCCTCGTGAAGACATTCGCACGGCCTTACGTAGTGAAGAGCCGTACTATGATGGTGAAGGCCAATCCCGCGGCCGTGCTACCGGCATGCGCCTGGCTGTCGTAGCACCGACACTTACCTCCCGAGAGCGTATCGCAGAGATCGAAGAGCAGTGGGCAGCGCTTGGACTGGGAGAGGAAGAAGATGGCACGCCGGATACGGCAGTCCAGTTGGCCGCCCTGGCCTCTGGCGTACAAGATGATGCTTTACAAGAAGAACTTCAGTCACTAGAGCGCCAGTTGCGTGCCAGCAACCAACGTCGTGAAGAAGCACGCAACCAGGCAATTCGTGCCAGCCTCAACTTGGGTGCTTTTCTATGCACCAAGTTAGAAGACGATGGCATTTTTTATGATTTTCTGGCGGATAACTATCGGGTTAACTGTGAAAACGACAACCCTGATGCCAGTTGCGGAATGCGGCAAACCCGCCTGGAGGATCAAGAACAGCGCCTTCAAGGTCTTAGCCGTTATTACGCAAGCAGTTTGGTGGAATCCGCCACTCTATATAGTTCCGATTCTCTAGCAGAACAAGTGCAAGTATTTAGCGAAATTCTCTCCCTTAACGCTCAGTTAAGCGAGCTTGAACCCTATCTTCAAACTTACTGGGGGCATCAGCAACAGTTTTTAAACAATCAGAGCATTACCGCCGGGGCTTGGCTTGAGAACTGTAAAGCCATGGCAAAATAATAACCACTATTAAACAACGCAAGGGAACAACACATGTCGCTCTACACCACTTATTTTAAGAAGCTGCTCGTTGGCTCAGCAATAGCAAGCACACTTGCTCTATCTGGTTGCGCCAGCACCGGTAGTAGCTTATTCAACAGTTCTGACAACCAATCAGCAGATCCACGCTTAACGCAAGGCAACGATGCTCAGTTTTTCAATAAATCTGGTTTTCAAGCCTGCGCAGCAGGTGCAGCTGTTGGCGTTATAGGATGTATGCTCAGTGGCTCTAGCAACCAAGCTCAGTGTGCCATTATTGCAGGCATCAGTGCCTGTGGCGTCGCCATGGGTGCTAACTACTATTTAGACCAGCGGCGTAATGAATATGCTTCATCAGCAGAGCGCTTACAGATGATGAGCAAAGATATTCAGCAAGATACTCAGAAAGTTATCGCCCGCACAGAAACGGCCCGTCAAGTTATGGCCGAAGACCGCCAACGTATCGAACGATTAGAGCAGGAAATGGCTGAGCAACGTATAAACCAGGAAATGGCTCAAAACGATTTAGCCGGTATCGACAGTAATATCGAGATCCTACGACGCGATATTCGAAACATGCAAAAAACAGTGACCGAATATGAAGAAGTGGCCCAGTTAGAGCGTCAAGAAGCAAGCTCTTCTGAAATTCAGCAGGTTGAGCAAGACATTGCCGTAATGAATCAGCAGGTACTAGCGCTGCAACAAGAAGTCGATGATCTCTACAGCATGCGTTCTGCGATCACTCTGGGGTAAGAAGACACTATGATGAAGTTTCAACTTATGGCTGTCGCTTGCGGCCTGATACTACTTAATGGCTGTGCCACTTCTCCGCAAGCTTGTGACCCCAGCCAAGAAGCCAGTCTTCTCACCAAGCTATCTTGTGATGCTGGCGGCGGCTATCGGTCACGTATCGATGCTGGCGAGCAGCAAGTGCAGCTTGATAAAGAAGAAAATGCACTGTTTCGTGATATCCAGCGGCAAATTGCAGAGCAGCAACGTGCTACACGAGATGAGCTACGCGTGACTAATCAGCAACAATATGAACTTGAGCGTACGATTGAACACTTAATGGTGCGCTTACAGAGCCGCTCTCAAGATCAGTTAGGGCTACAGCATCAACTGAACGCGTTAGCGCAGCAGAATAACGCGGACTTAGCAACGTCTGGTGCAGAAGAGGAGAGTTTCGCTGAACGACAAGCACGGCTTAAAGCTTTGCAAGAGCAAGTAGACAGACTTCAACAAAGCCTGGGCTATGCACCGTGATGATTCAAAAGATAGCGGCCTCCTCGCTGGAGGGCCTCCATGCAGCGTATTCTGCGTGAGGAAGGGCTTGCTTTGGCAGACCCTCTGCAACCACAGCGGTTGCAGAGGCTCGTCCATCGCTACAGCCCTCCTAGCATAGGCAACTTATTTGCCACGCCTCGCCCGGGAAATTCCGATAGTCTGGAGTGGTGGACGGAGTTACCGGGACAATCCCATCACTTTAAAGAGCTTCCACTCAGTGACCAGCAGAAGCTGAAAGAGCGTCTTGATCAACGCTTATTGGCTTTAAGCAACCTGATCACTGAACTGGAAAAACGAGACAACGCAGCTGCGAGTGAGTTAAGGCAGTTGCCCTCGGGGCCCAGCACCGAAAATCTGTACTCAGTAAATGGCGAACCGCTTTTAGTTCACTGGGTACCCGTGCAGTCGATGGCAGGTCCTGTTACGTCCTCAACGCCAATCAATCAACCTGTAATGGCACGACCAGCAGATCCTCCAAGGCGGCGCTATCACTTGCTATTACCGTTATTACTCTTACCGCTTATGGTTGGGCTAATACTGCTTGGCTTGTGGCTTGCCTTTAATCGATGGGGACCGTTTTCTCTTCCTTGGCAACCAAGCGAAGACGAAACAATCCCTCTTGTCTGCTATAGCGACAACACCCCCCCACCAGAATTCGTAGCTATCTTTGATACTTCCGGTTCCATGAACCTGAATATTCAAACGTCCAGGGAAGATGAATTGTGGTTTTTCAACATGCCCGATGCCCTGCGTGAGTTTCAGATCAATGATCCACGTATGCAGCAAATAATTGCCAGTCCCTCACGTCTCACTGTCGCTCAAGGAGCCTTCACCGACTTAGTGCAGGCGATTGACCCCAGTGTCGATATTGGACTGATCACCTATCAAGGGTGTGACGCTACGGTTATGCAAGGCATGTTCTCTGCAGAGCAACGCCCACAGCTCATAAAGGGTGTTAATCGATTGCTGGCTAATGACGGTACACCACTAGGAGCAAGCTTATTACAGGCCGCCAATATCGTTGATGGCAAAGAGCGTGATGCGGTTATTTTAGCGTTTGTTGATGGCGATGATGGCTGTGGTCAGGACCAATGCGCTATTGCTCAAGAAATTGCCCGCCAACAGCCCAGGCTCAAAATTAACGTTGTGGATATTTCGAACAGCGGATTATCAAACTGCATCGCCGAACAAACAGGTGGGCGCGTGTTCGGATCTCAAGATGCTGAAATGATTAGTACAATGCTATTAGATGCGGGAAGAGAAGCACTTGGTGAGGAGTACTGCACCCCCTAAGTCTAAGCCTTTAAAACCATAGTATTAACCAATCCTAGCGCCTGACAATAAACCCTCACGCCGCTCAACGGGCGTGCGCAACCAAAGCGTTAACAACACCACGGCCAGCAGCACTTCCGCCAGGTCGCCGCCGTAATACATCCATTGGGCGGCGGCCTGTACTTCCTCAAGCGAATGGCCAGTACCACGAGGCCAACCGTAGCCGTACATCAGCTTGCCCAACAGGCTATGAGTGGCAATAGACGCAAACAGTACGCCCATCCGAAAAAGCAGGCTCAGCCGATGGGGCGACACATCAGGCTCGGCCAGAATCGTCCAGCAGAACAGGTACCCGGCCAAAAGAAAGTGCAGGTGTATGACAACATGCACTATCGGGTGATGGAGAGATAGCGCATAAAGCGGCGTTAAATAGAGCACGTACATACCGCCGATATTGAGCACAAGTGCGCTAACCGGGTGTGAAACAAAGCGCACAAACCGGCTGTGTAGCAAAGCGACGACTCGTCTTCCGCCCGCCTGAGGCAAGGCGCGTAGCAGTAACGTAACAGGGGCCGCCAGTACCCAAGCGAGCGGTGCAAACATACCAATTAATAGATGCAAAACCATGTGGCCCACTAGATCATGGTGCGCCCAAGCCATTAAAGGGGGCGCCACGGCGATAGCTATCAGCAGACTACCCAGGCTAAAAAAGATACTTCGCCAAACGCTCCATCCGGCTGTTTGTTGCCGCTGGGCATAAGCGGCCAGAAGATACGCCAGCGTAAGTAGAACGATCAGTGCCACGGGCAGCCAATCAAGCATCGACCCATGAGCGGCGTGATCGTGAGCCTGCATGCTTAACGACGCGCCAAATGCTTGGCGCGAAAAAGCAGCCAGACGCCTACCAACAATAATCCTATCGCCGCGCCATTCCACACCACGTCATACATCAGCGGATCAACCCCATAGCGAATCTGGTGCAGGCGTAAAATCTTGTGGTTAATAACACCATCGAAAAGCTGAAACCCGCCCATCCCCAGAAAGAAGCCCGCTTGAGCCCATGGGATCGACAACCGTTTGCGCTGGGAAAGATCAAGCAGCATAAACACCCCAACCACGATGGCAAGGAGTTCAAAGGCATGCAGCAAACCGTCCGAGAGAATCCCAAACGCAGGTGTGGAGAAATCGAAAAAATGGTGCCATTGAAGCAGTTGGTGGAAGACGATTTCATCGACAGCGGCCATGACACCAATTCCCATCAGAATGGCTGCCCACAGCGAGCGTTGGGTATCAAATACTGATGAGGCGGGGTAGCTAGCCATGGCATCCTTGCTCCTGGAAGTTTCCCCTCAAGTTAGGTACGCCACGCGCTTATCGCAACCAGAAAGAGGTGATCCCAGGCTAATTTTAACCATGTTAAGCCTCATCGTTACCCCCTAGAATAGCCACGTCGGTGTTCTTTCGAGAACCTAATAGAGAATCCGCCGTGGCCTGGCCGCGAAACGGAACTGCCCCCGCAACTGTAGGCGGCGAGCGATGCTCGACAATGCCACTGGACGCTATGTCTGGGAAGGTGAGCTAGCGACGACCCGTCAGTCAGGAGACCTGCCGACACCCTAACCTTCATCGAGCGGGTCGGCTCGGCTGGCTACTTAGCCAGCTACACGCCAGCGGCCTGCTCATCATGCACGGGAGTGTACATGATGTTGAGATTAACCACGGCGGCTGTCGCCAGCCTTTGGCTTGGGCAAACCGCCAATGCCGCCACCGATTACCCCTTGACGCTTGAAAGCTGCGGGCACGAGATCACACTAGAATCGCCCCCTGAGCGGGTAGTGAGTATCGGCCAAGCGCCCACCGAGATCCTTTACATGCTGGGCCTTGAAGATACGGTTGCTGGCACCGCACTCTGGATTAACCCGGTACTGGAGGAGTTTGCTGACATTGACGCTAATGTCGAACGGTTGGCGGATGATGCACCAAGCTACGAAAGCGTGGTGGCTACCAAGCCCGACCTGGTGATATCTGCCTATGAGTGGATGATTGGACCCGCAGGCGTGGTCGGTACGCCTGAGATGTTTGCCGATGTGGGCATTCCCAGCTGGACCATGCCCACGGAGTGTATTGGCAAAAGCAACCACCAGAGCATGGACGGCGCCCGCACAACGCTGTTTGATACCGAACTGCTTTACAACAGCATCGCGACGCTTGCGCAGATGTTTGATGTTGCCGAACGCGGTGACGAGCTGATAACCGAACTGAAGGCGCGTGAAGCTGCGGCCATCGAAAAAGCGGCGGCTCTTGATTTACCGGACGATACTACCGGCGTGTTTTGGTACTCCTCCGCCGACCTGGGCATCGACCCTTACGTGGCAGGTGTTAATAGCGTGCCCGGCTGGATGATGTCGAAGCTGGGCATCGCTAACGTCGTGACATCAGAAGAGGAGTGGCCCACCGTCGGTTGGGAAACCATTGTTAGAAGTGATCCCACGTTTATTGCTGCCGCCAGAATGGATCGCCGTCGGTTCCCAGCCGACGACATTGCCGCCAAGCGGGCGTATCTTGCGTCAGACCCTGTCACCAGCATGACCGAAGCCGTGCAACAAGGCCGCATTATTGAGATTGATGCCCATGCGATGGACCCCTCGGTTCGAGCTATTTTTGCGCTGGAAGCACTCGCCAACCAGTTAGCGGAATTTGACCTATCACCGTGAGGCATTGCGCCGCCACATTGAGCGTGCCCCAAGGGCGCGCTTCTTACTCATTAATGTATGGGCTTACTCACTATGAAAATGATGCAACGACTTATTGTTCTGCTTGGTCTGCTACCGCTGGCGGCTCTAGCCAACACACATACCGTTGAGATGCTGAACCGCAATGATACCGGGCCAATGCCTTTCGCACCGGACTATCTTATTGTTCAACCTGGCGATACGGTGAAATTTCTAGCCACCGCCCCGGGGCATAATGCGGCCACCATTGACGGCATGATCCCCGAAGGCGGCGAGGCATTTGTAGGCAATATTAACGAAGAGATTGAGGTAACACTGAATGCCGAGGGCATTTGGGGCATTAAGTGCTCGCCACATTACACCATGGGCATGGTGATGCTGATTCAAGTCGGCGATACCACCGCGACGGAAGAGGATCTGCCCGACAACCTGCCTGCACCGGCACGCCAGCGTTTTGTTGAAATCCTGTCACGGCAGGCAAACAATTAACTATATTACTTTATCTATTAGGGCGGCTTGCCACATCAAACCGCCTTTCAAGATCAGCATTTATTTATCACCTCGCGAGTTTTGGTCACTTTTGATATGAAGAAGCTCTCTGGGTGAACTATCTAACATGTAATGTTGATCTTCTTTGCTCTCTATCCACTCAGATAACCAAGTGAGCAGACATTAAACATACGACGTTAACACCCACCAACATGCCACTTAGATCGCACATCGCCCCACCATCTCCTTTACGACACCTTGCTATCTAACAGCGACGCCACCATTAAAAAAAGAAACAACTGATAAGAAAAAATAAAAATCACTTTAAACACATCAACTATAGACTTCAAAAAAGTCATAAAAACTTACCGTCAAGATAGACAAGTCTGATTTTTAACTAAATTTGACTTAGATCAAGCCTAAAATCATCTTCTCCCCTCATGGCTTCAGCTATAACGCTCATTGCCGATAAAAGTAAGCAAGCCATTAATGCACAGGCACACGCGCAGGTTATGGTCAGCTTTTCAACGTCGTTGTCATAAATTATCCTTTTCATGTGAGAAAACATAATGCTGAAGGTATTACACCGTATTACTATAGGCCGTAAGTTTATTCTGGTTCTCGCCTTGCCATTGCTAGCCATGACCTGGCTAGCAGTGTCAGGTATTTTAGAACGTAAAGCGATTGTGTCTGAAATGAATCATCTTCAGGAGATGACGGTACTGAGCCAGTATGCCGGTGACCTGGTTCATGAACTTCAGCGCGAGCGTGGTATGACAGCCGCCTTTTTAGGCAGCCGCGGGCAAAACTTTCGCACTGAGCTGCCTAGCCAGCGCAAGGTGACCGATGGACAGATTGAGAAGTTCAATCTTTATACCGAAAATCTTATCTTTTCTGAAGATGACACAAGCGTTCAAGAGCAGGTAGTTCAAGCTAAACAAATTTTGCATGAGATAAACACAATCCGTTTGCGCGCCGACAGGCTGGAAATACCAGGCGATCAATCCAACCGTTATTATACGGACATTAATGATTTTTTAATCAACATTGTCAGCCAACTTACCTTTAGCGTTGAGCGCGGAGAAATTGTTCGACAGCTCAATGCTTATTACAATTTGTTAAACATAAAAGAACTAGCGGGTATTGAGCGGGCCATGTTAACAACCGCTTTTAGTGCAGACGCCATGTCTTCTACCGCGTTCGCCAATTTGCTGTCGATCACAGGCCGATCAGAAGCATACCTTAAAACGTTTAATCAGCTTTCCAATGCCAGCCTGCAGAGCGAGCTGGCAGCTATACTGGAAAGTGATCTTGCTAAAACGCTTGCTGACATGCGACGTACCGCGGTGGAGCAAGGCACGGCTGGAGATTTCAATATCAATCACCAGCAGTGGTTTGACCAACAAACCATGCTGATTGACAGCCAGGCGGAAGTAGGACGAGAAGCGGCCGATCTTCTGCTTGAAACAGCCCAGAGCTTGCGTGACAACGCGGTCAGCGAGCTGGCGTATTATCTGGCGTGCTCCTTAGCGGCGGCTCTGTTAGCGGTTCTGCTTTCTGTGCTCATTGTCCGCAGTATTGTACGCCCGCTAAAAATAGCGCTTGAAAACATCCAGACACGTGGAGGAGATCTGACTCAGCGCTTGGCGATTCCAGGAAGCGATGAGTTGTCACAGCTTTATCAGGCGTTCAACGAATCAACGGCTAAAACGGAAGAGCTGGTGGCCAGCATCAAGCAGGGTGCTCAGTCTGTCGAAGTTGCCAGCAAGGAGATTGCCAAGGGGAATGCAGACCTTGCCCAGCGCACCGAAGAGCAATCTGCGTCGCTTGTGGAAACGGCATCCAGCATGGAGCAGATTACGGCCACCGTGAAGCAAAGTGCAGATACGGCTCAGGAAGCACGTCGTTCTACACAGGACATGGCAAGCCAGGCAAATTCCGCTAACGATATAGCCGAACGGGCGCGTATGGCGATGGAGCAGATCCATGAAGCCAATCAGCAAGTCACCGCGATAGTGGAAGCCATTGATAACATCGCTTTCCAGACCAATATCCTAGCCTTGAATGCCTCCGTAGAAGCCGCAAGAGCCGGGGAGCAAGGGCGTGGATTTGCAGTGGTAGCCTCAGAGGTACGTAACCTGGCAAGCCGAAGTGCAGAAGAAGCCAAGCAGATTCGAAAGCTGATCGACAATAACGTTAAAAGTATAGAAGACGGGGAAGAGCTTGTTACCTCAACAAGCGATACGCTAAAAAACATTGCAGAACGCGCTCAGCATACGGCTGCTTTGGTGTCAGAAATATCCGCAGCAACCACCGAACAGTCATCAGGCATTGAGCAAATTAATCAGGCGTTAACCCAGTTGGAAGAAGTCACTCAGCAGAATGCTGCGCTGGTCGAGCAGGTCGCCACAGCGAGCCGCTCACTGGACGACCAAGCAGGCGACATGGCCAGCATGGTAGGTCGCTTTAAGGTCACCGAGGAAAGTAATACATTCGCATTAGCGCATCACAGCTACTGAGACCCTTTCATGAAACGCCCGCCGACGAAACATGGCGGGGCGTTTCATGAATGACGTGCCAATAATGAATGGCCTATCCAGCGCTCATTTGCCTGCAAGATCAGCTCAGAGTGAGTCATGTGCAAATATCTCCCTGAGCCTGCTAACAGGCATGCCTGCCCTCATGGTATTCGGTGCGCTCGCACTGGTGCACTTCATTGTTCATCTGCGCTTTTTTCCTACATATTGGCTAGGCTAAATCGCACCGGGACGCTCTAAAGCGTATCCTCTTCACCACACTGATCGTGCTTATCATCGTGGCCGGTACGATCTGGATGCTATGGGACCAACATGCCCGCATGATGGGATAGTTCGCAACGAGCCATACTTATGACCAACGTCGCCATCTTTATTGATACACAAAACGTCTACTACACCACGCGGGATGCATATCGGAGAAACTTTGATTACAACCGGTTTTGGGCGCAAGCCACCGCCAACAGAGACGTGGTGGGTGCGTTTTGCTATGCCATTGATAAAGGCGATAAGAAACAGCGCGAGTTTCAAAATATACTCAGAGCCATTGGTTTTGAGGTGAAGCTAAAGCCCTTTATTCAACGCGCCGATGGTTCTGCCAAGGGCGATTGGGATGTGGGTATTGCGCTGGATGCCATCGAGTACGCAGAGCACGCCGACGTTATCGTACTGGTAACGGGTGATGGCGATTTTGACCTGCTGGTGAATAAAATTCGCGTCAAGTATGGGAAAAAAGTAGAGGTATATGGCGTCCCCCAGCTCACCGCTGCGTCACTAATGAACGAAGCGAGCGCGTTTATTCCCATTAAGGAAGACCTGCTGCTGCGCTAATTCTTACGCTTGCCCCGCTCATCTCAAGCCCTATCCCCGCGCCGAAGCCACACGCATCAAGAGGCGCTTTCCCTTGACGTGTCAGCACAGGCGGGTAGCGCCATTACAACACGTAGCCCGCCACCGGTTCGGTTTTTGAGCGCCAATCTGCCGCGATGCGCCATGACGATACTGCGCACAAGTGATCACTCAAGTCAGCACGAAAACGGCGTGGTAACCCCTACGCGGGCGTGGTGTATGACCTCACGGACAATCACTCGCTATATGCAAGCTACACCAGCACATTCACGCCGCAAACCCGTGAAACCACCAGCGGCGCCACGGTTAAACCCATCGTGGGCGACAGCTATGAAACCGATGGCATCGACCTGGAGATCGCCGGCTCTTTGACGCCCAACTGGAATGTTTACGGTGGCTACACTTACCTGCACTTCCGCCGTGTGGACTCGGATGGCAGCAGCGACCCATCGCATCTGTTCAAGCTTTCCACTACGTATGAACCGTCCGGTTTCTTGAACCGCATGACCTTCGGCGGCGGTGTGTACGCGCAAAGCAACACCCATGCGATATCAGGCCCGGCAGGCCAACCTACAAACGGCGTCAGCACAGGTTCCACTGCCGTCAACTGGCCCGGCTACGCCATCGTTAACGCCATGGCAAAATACGATATCAACGATGAAACCAGCGTAACGCTTAACGTCGACAACCTGCTCGACCAACGCTACTACAACCGCTACGGCTTACGGCGCCCCACGTAGTGCCTCGCTTACGTTGAGGACTGAGTTTTAAGGGGTTTAGAGTAAATGAGGCAGCCGCGCGATTGCGCGGCTTTTTATTGAGCTACATAACTTCTAAATCTTGCACTAAAACCATGGATCTAATTTAAATGTTGCTCAAAAAGCAACAAAGATAACGTTCCTGCTTCTCCTTTCCACCCGTGAAGTCACTTAGGGTTAGTCTTCCTAATAACGTTGCCAATAGGCACATCAATAACGGCAAGGACAGGCAATGTTTACCGATAAGCAAATACAAGATGCAATCGTTCTGCGACAAACTCTCCACAAGCAGCCTGAGCTTAAATACCAAGAAACCCAAACCGCCAAGCTAGCCGCCGAACGATTACGCGCGCTTGGCTACAAGGTAACTGAGGGTATTGCGACAACAGGGATCCTGGCGGAACTGGATACCGGCCGCGAAGGTCCTGTGATCGCGTTTCGTGCTGATATGGACGCGCTTCCTATTCACGAAGCCAATACGTTTGGCCATCGTTCGCAGAATGAAGGTCTTATGCACGCCTGCGGACATGACGGACACACCGCCACGCTACTACTCGCCGCCGAAGTCATCATGGAAAAGCGTGATGAACTGTGTGGGCATCTCAAGTTGCTTTTTCAACCAGCGGAAGAAGGCGGCAACGGTGCGGATGCGATGGTCAAGGCTGGGGTGCTTGAAAACCCTAGAGTGGAAGCCGTATTTGGCTACCACAATCGCCCCGGCTTTCCTGAAGGCCAACTGTTCGTAAAGCCCGGTCCGGCTATGGGTGGCAACGACACGTTCAAAGTCATCATCGAGGGCGTCTCTGGCCATGCGGCCATGCCTCACTTGGCCATTGATCCGATCTACGTTGGCGCCTCGCTAGTACAACAATTGCAAGGGTTGGTGGCCCGTCACAAATCACCCTTGGAATCCGGTGTGATTACCGTAGCGTCCTTTCATGCAGGCGATGCAGCCAACGTAATCCCCGGCGCCGCAGAGCTCGTGGTGAATATTAGAAGTGACCGCCCCTCATCCCGCGATGCGCTGGCTGGCAAGCTTGAGCAGGTCACTAAAGGCGTGTGTGATGCCCATGGCGCCAGCTTCAAACTTGAACACATTCACCAGATTCCACCACTATCCAATGATCCCGAATGGTCTGAACGGGTGTTAGCACTCGCCTCCAAATATGTAGTCAGTAACGACATTCAGCAGTTGGATTACATGCCCACCATGGGTGCCGAAGACTTTGCGTTCTACCTACAGGAAGTGCCTGGCTGCTTTTTCTTCGTCGGTAACGGCGACAGCGCTTATCTTCACAACGAACACTACGACTTTAACGACAACATATTACAGGTAGCAGGTGGCATGTTTGTTGCTTTAGCAAAAGGGCTACTGTTACGCAGCTGACAACCTTTTTACAACCAAAAAATTTCTAAAAACAAGGGTTAACACTATGCAGTCTGTACTCGCTTCTATTGAACGCGTAGGTAACAAACTTCCTCATCCGTTCATCCTATTTACCATCCTCGCCGTAGTGGTTGTAGTTATCTCAGCCATGCTCGCCACGTTTGGCGTCTCGGCGATCAACCCACAAACCGGCGACACCGTCTATGTCCAAAGCCTGCTATCAGGCGATGGTTTAGAATTCATGCTGACCAGTGTGGTCAGTAACTTCGTCAATTTCCCACCGCTTGGGCTTATTTTGGTGGTGATGTTCGGTATTGGCTTGGCCGATAAGGTCGGCCTGATGTCGACGCTGATGCAGGTAAGCGTCGCCAAAGCCCCGCCCTCACTGCTAACCTTCTGCGTATTTTTGGCGGGCATCTGCGGCAGTATTGCTTCTGATGCCAACTACCTGATTTTGATACCGCTGGCCGCCATGCTGTATCACTCGGTGGGCCGTCACCCTATTGCGGGCGCTGCCGCAGCCTACGCCGCCGCCGGTGCAGGTTTTGATGCCAGCCTGTTTATTACTGTCGGGGACGCGCTGTTTGCCGGCATCACTACCGAAGCAGCACGGTTGGTCGATCCTGATGCCTATATTTCGCCAGTTGATAACTACTATTTTGTGGCCTGCTCAGTATTCGTGCTTGCCATTGCGGGTACGCTGATTATCGATAAGGTGGTTGAACCGCGGCTCACGCGCACGCTGCCGATGAGCAAGGATTTTAAGACGGATATCGTCAAGCCGGAGTTAACACCGGAAGAGAAGTTAGGCCTTAAGCGGGTCGGCTTCGCCACCTTGATCTATCTGGCGCTGATCCTGATTGCCGTTATTCCTGAAGCATCCCCGCTGCGTAACGAAGAGGGCGGGCTAATTCCGTCACCTTTCCTACGCTCGCTGGTGCCACTCATGTTTGGCTATTTCGTGACCATCGGCCTAGTGTACGGCATTACCACCGGCAAGATAACGACCAGCCGCGACGTCCCCCAGCGCATGGCCGAATCAGCAAGCGACTTGGCGCCCACGCTGGTGCTGTTCTTCGCCATTGCACAGTTCATCGCCTACTTCCGCTGGTCGGAGCTTGGTCAGTACATTGCCATCGAGGGTTCGAACATTCTGCAGAGCACCGGCTTTACCGGCCTGCCGCTGGTGGGGGCATTCATTGCCATGAGTGCGGTACTCAACGTGTTCATGACCAGCGGCTCGGCCCAGTGGGCGCTGATGGCCCCAGTATTCGTGCCGATGCTGATGATGATCGATTTCGACCCCGCTTTCGTACTGGCCATGTTCCGCATCGGTGATTCCAGCACCAATATCATTTCCCCCATGAGCCCGTACTTCTCGGTTGCCCTGGTGTACATGCAGCGCTACAAGCCGGACATGGGGCTGGGCACGCTGATAGCCACCATGCTGCCGCTAGCGGTTACCTTCCTGCTCGCCTGGTCCGCCTTTTTGATGTTCTGGCTAGCCATGGGGTGGCCGATCGGCCCCGGCGTTTACATGATGGCGAACTGATTACTGCATCGTCAGCATCAGCTTCCATAAATAGTCGGCAGCGGGTGAAAGCCTTCTGCCGACTCTTCTTACCAGATTGCCCTGACTGCTGGCTGCCAGTGGGTGCGCCACGGGAATTGCTCTGAGCTGCCCTTCGTCCACCTCATTGCGTGCAGCCGCCGCGGTCATGAACGACACCCCAATACCGGCACTCGCCATGCGCCGTGAAACAGAATGCAGGTTGCAACGGTAGGCGGGCGTGGCGGGTTGCCCGGCGGCGCTAAACAACGCATTTACAAACTGCTGCGACCCCGATACATCGGGCAGAAAAATAAGCTTGTGCTGCAAAAGCTCTGCTACCGTAACACTCTCCTGCCGGGCCAGCGGATGAAAAGGTGCCACCAGGGCACATAGCGGGCCGCGCTCAAAGGAGTGTACCACCAGCCTCGGATCCGAGATTGGCCCATAGGTAATCGCAATATCCACCTCGTCGTTGGCCACCATCTCGTGGGGCTCACGGGGGTAGTAGATGCCCGTTTTGATCTCGATCAGCACGTCCGGGTAATGTTCGGAGACGCGCTTCATCACGTAGTTGATAAAGCTATCCACAAACCCATCGCCCACCGAAACCACGACCTTCCCCGCCTGTAGATTGCGCAACCGGGAAAGCGTATCCCCCAGCTCCGAGTTGAGCCGCCGCTGGGCAAGAAAGCTATCCACCACCAGCAGCCCCGCCTCGGTTAACATCATATGGCGCCCCTGCCGCTCTAATAGCGCCATTCCCAGCTCTCGCTCAAGGCTGCGAACCTGCCGACTCACCACGGAGGGGTTAATATGCAAATGCTCAGCCGCCGCGCGAATACCGCCGCAACTGCTTACTTCCAGCAGGTAGAAGGCGCGTTTATCGAGTATGTTCATTGGTAACTCGTATAGGCTGAGAGATTATAAAATGTGCTAATGAGTTAGCATCTGGCATCGTATCGTTCTCAATGCAATGAAGCGATATCGGTGATAGGAGCAGGCGGTGATAACGCCAGACTCAATTTCATAGCGCGCACCTCCTCTGCAGGTGGCTGACCAAATAGCCGCTTGAACTCCCTGCTGAACTGGGAAGGGCTTTCATAGCCTACCCGGCTCGCCGCAGCAGCGGCGGTCAATCCATCACGAATCATCAACAGCCGCGCATGGTGCAAGCGCGTCGATTTGATGTACTGGATAGGCGAGGTTTGAGTGACGGATTTGAAGTGCGCATGAAACGCCGGAGCGCTCATTCCCACCTCATGGGCGAGCGTGCCCACTTCCAGCGGAGCGGCGTAATGTACATGGATGCGGCGTAGCGCCTTGGCTATCTTCCCGAACTGCCCATAGTGGGATAACGCCGAGCGAACGCTTCCGCCCTGCTCGCCGGTCAGTACCCGGTAGCAAATCTCTCTCACGATGGACGGTGCTAGAATGCGTGCATCCGCAGGCGTTGCCAGCGCATCCAGCAAGCGTAGCGTTGCACCGGCAAGCGATTGATCAAGCGGTGTGGAAAGCATGCCGCGGGGTGGGGTTGGCTGAACATCGACCGTTTCATCCAGCTGGGTGACAAGCTCTGCAATGACCGCTGTATCAAGGCGGATCGCAATCCCCAGCATCGGTACGTCAGGGCTCGCCTCTGTCTCTGAAATAAACGGCAGAGGTACCGCTAGCACCAGATAGTGATGCGCATCATAAAGATACACTTCGCTGCCCAGATAGCCCCGCTTACGCCCCTGGCAGATGATGACGATGCTCGGCTCATATAGCACCGGGGTGTTTTTGAGCGTCCGGTTTGAGCGCATCAGGCGCACCTCATCCACCAGCGACTGGGTATATCCCTCGCGCGGGGCGAGTTGATATAACCGTTCGATTATCCGGCGCTGCACTACCGCATCGCTACTCGCTACCATGAGCAACCTCGTTCAATGCTCTCACTATTCGCCCTCGTTGATCGCCACTGAGACTGCCAGTGTCTGAGCCAACATAAGAGTAATAGTATAGGCTGTTGGGTCAGTTTCCTGCCTCCAGCCCGCCAATTAATAGCTTTAGGCAAGCATGCAAGAGGATCGTCTATATTGCCGTTCGTGGGCATCCCCTACGCTTTCCCTGTACTTTCCCACAACAGGAAAAACGCATGACCAGCCTATCGAACGTCCCCTCTAAAGTTGTTTTATTGACCGGCGCCAGCAGCGGTATTGGTGAAGCCACGGCCCGCGAACTGGCCAAGCAAGGCCATCGCCTAATTATTGGTGCGCGACGTACCGACCGACTGGAAGCACTGGCGCGCGAATTGTGTGCCAACGGCAGCACAGTTGATTACCAGGCCCTGGATGTCACTAGCCGTGAAGATATGCAGGCGTTTGCCGAGTTTGCGATCACCACCCATGGCCGCATCGATGTCATCATCAATAATGCAGGCGTTATGCCACTTTCCCCGCTGGCAGCGCTCAAGGTAGATGAGTGGAACCGCATGATCGATGTGAACATTCGTGGCGTACTAAACGGAATCGCGGCGGTTCTTCCCACCATGCAGGCGCAACAGGCGGGGCAGGTTATCAACATCTCCTCCATCGGCGGGCTGAGTGTCGTGCCCACCGCCGCCGTGTACTGCGCGACCAAATACGCCGTGCGCGCCATTTCTGACGGCCTGCGCCAGGAAACCAACTGCCTGCGCGTCACCTGCGTTTATCCCGGCGTTGTGGAGTCGGAGTTGGCCAACACCATCACCGACAAGGAAGCCGCCGAGGCCATGGAAGCTTACCGCCAGATTGCCCTTAAACCCGAGGCCATTGCTGCCGCCATCGCCCATGCTATCAACCAGCCTGACGACGTCGACACCAGCGATATTGTGGTGCGGCCTACTGCTAGTCAGTAGTTTTTTAGTGGTGAAACGTGCCTGGGTATCGGGCTGAGGTGGTAATCAGGCACGTCCTTGGTGAGCGTTAAGGCACTTTCCGAGGGTGTAATTACTGTATCTAGAGAATTAGCATCAAGCTGGAGAACGAACATCTAACGGCCACATCTGCTTAAGCCGATTAACCGTATGCGACCACTTAGGCGCGGTAGGCTTGCACACCGTATTTTGATTACCAAACAGCCCCACTTCGCTGAACGCCTGCGCACGCTCGACGGTATAGAGCCAGCGCACCGGCACCAGGTACTCAGCGTTGTCTTCCTCGTCATTAAGCTCTTGATACAAGTGCGGGTAATCATCTGGACGCACTATATCGAGTAACGTTTTGGGGCCGTTTTCCGTTTCAAACGGGTATTCCGTGGCCTGGCTGCGCTCGCCGATAACCTCTCCAACGCCCACGTAACCTGTTTTAGGGATATTGACCCACACCCGGTCGCCTTCTGAAAGCATTGCCAGCGTTTTGGAATACCACGTAGCACCGCCACCGGCGATAAAACCCAAGCGCCGAGCAAGCTCCCACGGCCGGTCGTCACCAAATGAGGCGTAGAACTCGCCGTTCCACGGTTCTTTATTGGCTTTACGTGCTACCGGCTTAGGCGGCTCATCAGGGTCAATCATCCAGGCGCGGCTGAGATAGCGATTGCCGTTATCTTCAAACGCGGAGAAGAACATGGCATTGATGGACAGCTGGGCGTGTTCGTTCAGGTAGTTGATAATGCGCTCGCTGCTGGCATCCAACTGCGTAGCGACCACGACCAGTTGATGGCTCTCGTTGAGTGTCACACTATCCAGCGCCATACCAAACTTGGCCTCAAAGGCTTCGCCCAAAGTGACAAGCGTACGCCCATAGCACTCGGCAAACTGCTGGTAAATATCAATCAACTGGTAATCGGCAAGTGTCACCACCCAAGAGGCGTAGTCGATAGCCTGAGCGACGACATCACGCGGGGTTTTATCGCGCTTTAGCTCTATCACAATTACCGTGCCGTTGGCGTCTACGGCCAGTAGATCGATCAGCTTACCAAAGCCGGTACGCACCTGACGGCCGATCAGCAGCCAGTCCCGATTCAGAATTGAGACATCCTGCATAATCTGCTCTTCCAGCAGGCTTTCATCCGCCAGCCCCGTTGGTAGCAGCTTTTGTGGAAGCGCGCCAGGAGTGTTCGCGAGCTTCCAGATTCCTTGCTCAATGGCCATAGTAATTTGCCACCCTACAGGTGTTAAAAAGTGTTGCCTTTCGAAACGTGGGCGCCTAGTATTTACGCCAACACGGCCCCTATCGGTGAAACTGCCACGCAGTAGCATTGCTTAGGGGTTTTTTATTGCCTTGCTTCCCATTCCCACTGCTCCCAGCCTTCTATAATTCCCATGCCTTTTAGATTTAGCCCTGCTTCGCGCAAATCTGGGAAACTGCTTAACAACTCTGATAAGCGGGCCCACCAAGTGCTCGTCGGGTTAACCGTCATCAATAGGTACTGAACAATACAGAACAGTAGGAAAGGACGCGCCTGAACATGGGAGTTTTGCCAGCCCAGGGAAAATAGAGAGGCCTCACTATGGGCGGGCTTACGCGGCTGGTCCGTCATATTGCGATTCCACAACCGACTATGATGGGCACATACATTGCGTAAATAATTCAAGCTGCGCAGCCATGCGTCCGGCAACCGTACTCATCGGAGCCAACAAAGGTAGGCCGCCCTGACGGTCGGTGATGGTCTCGTAGGCGATGCAGGTGGCACAACTTTCGATAAGGCCCCGGGTCAAGGCTTCCTCGGCGGCCAAGAGGAGGTAAGTGAACAGCGTTTGGCCCCCCTTGAGGCGTTTGATTTCTTCGGACTGCGGCTCCTTAACCTTGAGTATAAGCTCAGCACTGCCCCACACCTTAGCCACATCAGCCTCGGTGCGGACGCCTGCGGCTTCATAGGTAGCACCCGCGAAACCAACGCCCTCTCCTGCCCCGGCCTGCACGGTGACGGTGTGACCACGGCTGACCAGCTCGCGGGCGCCGGCGAGGGTCAAGGCGACACGATATTCGTGGTTTTGATTTCCTTGGAAATAGCAATCTGCATGATCATTATCTCTTTTTGTTAGGAGGCCGAGCGCATGACCCTCCGGTCATGCGCTGATATTGGTAGACCCGGCTCGATCAGGAGGGGAAAGAGAACTGTGCGCCCTCACGAACCCCGGCCGACGGCCAGCGCTGGGTGATCGTCTTGCGCCGCGTGTAGAAACGTACCGCATCGGGGCCATAGGCGGAAAGGTCGCCAAACAACGAACGCTTCCAACCGCCGAAGCTGTGGTAGGAGACCGGCACCGGTAGCGGCACGTTGATGCCCACCATGCCAACCTGAATACGGTCGCTAAAATAACGTGCCGCTTCCCCATCGCGGGTATAGATGCAAGTGCCGTTGCCATACTCGTGATCGTCGATCAGTTTCATCGCCTCATCCATGGAACCGGCGCGCACCACCAGTAGTACCGGGCCGAATATCTCCTCTTGGTAACAGGTCATCTCGGGTGTCACCCGATCGATCAGGGTGCCGCCCACGTAAAAGCCATTATCGTGCCCCGGCACCTGAACACCGCGCCCATCGACCACGATGGTGGCGCCCTGCTGTTCGGCACTGTCGATATAGCCGCAGACCTTCTCCTGGTGCGCCTTAGTGATCACCGGGCCGAAATCGTTGCTCTTGTCGGAGAAGGGGCCGACCTTGAGCGACTTCATCTGCTCCTGCATCTTGGCGATCAGCGTATCGGCGGCTTCGTCGCCCACGGCCACCGCAACGGAAAGCGCCATGCAGCGCTCGCCCGACGAACCGAAGGCCGCCCCGTTCAAGGAGTTGACCACGTTGTCCATGTCGGCGTCGGGCATGACGATGGCGTGGTTCTTGGCGCCGCCCAAGGCCTGGCAACGCTTGCCGCTAGCGCTTGCCCGGGAGTAGATGTATTCAGCGATCGGAGTGGAGCCGACGAAGCTGACGGCCTGCACGCGCGGGTCGTCGAGCAGAGTGTCGACGGCTTCTTTGTCACCGTTGACCACATTGATCACGCCGGCGGGCAGCCCCGCCTCTTGGGCCAGCTCGGCAATGTAGAGTGCCGAGCTGGGGTCACGCTCGGAGGGCTTGAGAACAAAAGTGTTGCCGCAGGCGATGGCCATGGGATACATCCACAGCGGCACCATCGCCGGGAAGTTGAACGGCGTGATGCCAGCCACCACGCCCAAGGGTTGGAACTCGCTCCAGGAGTCGATGCTGGGGCCGGTATTCTTGCTGTGCTCGCCCTTGAGCAGCTCCGGGGCGTAGCAGGCGTACTCCACATTCTCGATACCCCGGGCGAGTTCGCCCCGCGCATCATGCACTATCTTGCCGTGCTCTTGGCCGACCAGGCGGACGATTTCGTCGGCATGCTCTTCCAGCAGTTGCTTGAAGCGGAACATGATCCGGGCGCGCTTGGCGGCCGGGGTGTCACGCCAGGCCGGATAGGCGGCCTCGGCAGCGGCAATGGCCTCCTCGACGGTAGCTTTGCTCGCCAAGCTCACCTGGCCGGCAACCTCGCCGACGGAGGGGTTGAAGATATCCTGGGTACGCTCTTCGCGGTCGACACGCACACCGTTGATCAGATGGCCGAGTGTTGTCATGAGTTGCCTCTTGTTGGGTCTGTCGGTTTAGTCTGCAGAAGTAAGAGCTTCAGTTCAGTTCGCTGATGGCATCGCCTATCACATTGACGACTCGGTCGATCTCCTCACGCTCGACGATAAAGGGCAAGCCGAGCTGAATGGTGTCACCGCCGTAGCGCACGTAGAAGCCTTTTTCCCAGCACTTCATAGCGATCTCGTAGGGTCGGCGGGCCGGCTCACCAGGGTAGGGTTCGATCTGCAAGGCGCCAGCGAGTCCATAGTTACGGATATCGCTGATATAACGCGTGCCCTTAAGCCCGTGAAGCGCTTCTTCGAAGACTGGGCTCATCTCGCGCACGCGGTCGATCAGGCATTCCTGCTCGAGCACGTCCAGAGCCGATAGGGCTGCGGCACAGGCCACCGGGTGCCCGGAATAGGTGTAGCCATGGGGCAGCTCAAGCATGTAGTCGGCACCACCCTGCTCCATGAAGGTGTGATAAATCTCACTTTGAACGATCACGCCGCCCATGGGGACCGCACCGTTGGTCAGTTGCTTGGCGAAATTCATTATATCGGGAGTGACGCCGAACTCCTCGGCACCGGTCATAGATCCCATGCGCCCAAAGGCGGTGATCACCTCGTCGAAGATCAGCAGGATATCGTGTTGGTCGCAGATCTCGCGCAGCCGCTGCAAGTACCCCTTCGGCGGCGGGATTACCCCTGCGGAACCAGCCAGTGGCTCGACGATCACCGCGGCGATATTGGAAGCGTCGTGCAGCGCGATCAACTCAAGCAGCTCGTCGGCCTTCTCGGCACCGCGATCGGGCATGCCACGGGTGAAGGCGTTCTCAGCAATCAGGGTGTGGGGCAGGTGGTCAGCATCGACGCCCTGCCCATAAAGCGCCCGATTGGCACCAATACCGCCCACACTGAAACCACCGAAATTGACGCCGTGATAGCCCTTGGCACGCCCGATCAGCTTGGTCTTGGTGGTTTTTCCTTTCTTACGCCAGTAGGCGCGGGCAATCTTCAAGGACGTATCGGCGCTCTCGGAACCCGAGCCGGTGAAAAAGGTGTAATCCAGACCTTTAGGTGTCAGCTCACGCAGACGATGAGCAAGTTCAAACGCCTTGGGATGCCCGAACTGGAAAGCAGGTGCATAGTCCAGCTCGCGCAACTGCTTGCTTACCGCGTCGGCGATTTCTGGGCGAGAGTGCCCAGCGCCACACGTCCACAATCCGGAGAGGCCGTCAAAAACCTGGCGACCCTGGGCATCGGTGAGATAACTGCCCTTGGCACCGGTGATGATACGCGGGTCGCGTTTGAACTGACGGTTGCCGGTGTAAGGCATCCAGTATGCGTCGAGTTGCTCGACGCTGAGCCCGGCAGTAGGGGAAAACTCTTGAGCTGACATATCTATTACCCTCTATAGAGTCTTGTCATTAATGGGGTTTAGAAAACCAGCCTAGAACGCCTCTTTGATAAGTTAAATAAACAACTAGTTTATTTCAAATAACTACTTACTTAACTTTTAAGCACGATGACGCTACGATGGGGGTTACATAAATCTCACTGTGTAGGTAAGGAGCAAGAAAAATATGGCACTTCGGAAAGTAGCGCCAATGGGGCAACCAAGCGACTCTGACCTTCGGCTCCTCAGAATTTATCGAAAAGTCGTGGAATGCGGGGGTTTCTCAGCGGCTGAAGTCGAATTAAGCATTAGCCGTGCTGCCATTAGCATGGCAATGAATGACTTGGAAACACGACTTGGCCTCCGCCTTTGTCAACGTGGCCGTAGTGGCTTTGCCCTAACGAATGAAGGCTCTGAAGTTTACCAATTGTCTCTACAGCTTTTAGCGGCAGTTGAGGGATTTCGCACTCAAGTCAACGGCTTGCATGCCCAGCTCAAAGGTGAGCTCAACATTGGTATTACCGATAACCTAGTAACCATGCCCGAAATGCATATAACTCATGCGCTTAATGCACTCAAAGAGAAAGGCCCCGATGTTCGTATCAACATTCGCATGATTCCGCCTAGTGATATTGAGCTAGCCGTTCTTGATGGACGCTTACATACCGGCGTTATTCCTAATCTCAAAACTCTACCAGGGCTTGACTACCTGACACTGTACGAAGAAACCTCAAGACTTTACTGCTCGACTGAACACCCACTATTTCACGCGAACAATATTACGGAAGAAGACTTACCACATTACGACGCTGTTGTACCCGCTTATGCCCAAACACCAGAAATAAAGGCAATGCATGAACCGCTTAAAGCATCAGCGTCAGCGACCGACCGCGAGGGCGTTGCTTTTCTTATACTGTCTGGGAGCTATATCGGATACCTACCCACTCATTATGCTGAGCGATGGGTACGCGACGGGCAGATGAAAGCACTGCCACCCAATAAATGGCATTACTTCACAGGTTACAGCGCCATCACCCGTAAAGGAGGGTTTTCTAATTTAGTTTTGGAAACATATTTTGATGAGTTGAATAAACTGATCAGAACCTCTCCAAACACTAATACTTAAGCATAATAGAGACGGGGTAATTACGTGCCAAAAACCAACTATGTTAAACAAAACCTTACGTTAGATTAATCAAATACTTATTTAAAATAAAAATTATTTACCCTAGCCTGAACTTCGCAATGTCAAGTTATTTGAAGAGCTTGATATAAATCAAAAAAACCTATTAGTGACAGGAGGGGTAAATCTATTTTTGATTAACTAGAAGTTGATCAAAGGTGGCTTTAATCTTTATCTAGATCTAGAAAACATAAACAGCAATAGCGGATAATTTTCAAGAACTAAAAACCATGCACTAAAGTTCAACACCCAGTCTATTAAGCTAATATATACTATAAAACTCTTCTTAATAAACAAAGTACAAGAAAGGAGTAGTAGAGATGCCGAAAAGATTACCGCTTACGAAGATTCGCACAAGCGTAGCGATTGCAGCCGTTGCTATGGCGAGCGTGGGCATTACGTCCCAAGCGCAAGCTAATGAGCGCTTCATATTGGCACATGCCATGCCAAGCGATCATATCTTCCACGCTATTTCTGAGCGTTTTATCGACGAGATTCAGGAAAGTGAGGAGTTTCAGATTGCCTACCACCAAGGTGGTGATTTAGGAGACTGGACGTCTCTATTTGAGCAATCCATGCAAGGCGTTGTGCCGATGACGCTGACTTGGGGTGCCTCGGAATTTGACGAACGCCTCGACCTCTCATGGCTTGGTTATGTTGTTTCGAACTGGGAAGACGCTCGGGATGTCTATGGGCCTAATGGCGAAATGCTAGAAGTCTATAACAGCATATTTCATGATCTCGACCTGCATACTATCGGCATTATCCCTACCGATTTTGGCTCCCTTGTTATCCGCAAAGGCGTAGGAGAAGTCCCTGTCAACTTCCCCGAAGATGGCAACAATATTAAGGTCCGTGTACCACCTGTCCCTATCGCCATTGACCGCTTCCGTAACCTTGGCTTCGCATCAGTACCTATTCCACTCTCAGAGGTCTATACCGCCCTACAGCTAGGTACAGTCGATGCCCGAGCCTTTTCGACTGCAGTAGAAACTTACCAGCAGCGAGATGTTCTGGAAACGAACATTCTTACCAATGACTACTTTGAAACTGCTTTCTGGCTAGTGAATAAAGACTGGTGGGAAGGACTTTCTGAGGAGAACCGCGACTTACTACAGAGCGCTGCCGACGACACTGTGCTGTGGTCTTGGGATGAGGCTCAGAGCTTGAGTGAAGAATTCCTGGATAAAGTGCGAGATTCAGGCATTGATGTCGTCGAACTCAGTGATGAGCAGATTGCCACTGCTGCACAAATTGTTCATGAAACAGAATGGCCTGAAATGGAGAAGCTGGTCGGCTCCGAAATTATGGCAAAACTGAGACAAGCCGCTGGTATTGAGTAAGACCCAAGGCCCGCGTTTAGTGGGCCTTTCTCTTTGGAGTAAAGTGATGCCAATACAAGAAAAGGAAAAAGACTTTTCCCCTGCGGATGAAAGCCATCAGGTAAGCCAGGTGGCAGAAGTGACTGCCGTGCCAAACTTTCCTGTTAGCCCACTCTATTCAGTTTTTTTAAAGTGTGAAGCCGCTTATGCAATGCTTCTCAAAAGTTCGCTGGCAATATTTAGCATTCTTTTGGGTGGCTTGATGTTTGGTCAAGTGCTAATGCGCTACGTCTTTAACTCCCCATTTCTAGGCATTGAAGAGATTGCGCTGCTGCTAGGAGCATGGATTTATTTTCCGGCTATTGCCTATACCACTAGAGAGGGCGAGCATATACGCGGCGGCATATTAGATCTTATTGTTAAATCTCGTAGCAAGACCCAAATCATCAATCTCTGCATGTCCCTACTGAGCATAGCTGTCTGCGTGGTGTTTGGTTACTTTGCCATTAAGTACGCCATGTTTGATTTCGATCGAGGTCGCTTGAGCTCCTATATGCGCTGGCCTAGGTGGTTGTGGTCTGCCTCATTAGTAGTGGGCTTTTTAGGCACTATATTAGCGTTGCTCATGCAAACGATTAACCAGTTCCTTGACCTTCGTCGCATACAAAAAGAAGAGAGGCAACGATGCTGATTTTTTCCCTAGCTCTCGGGATTATTGTAGCTTTATTACTCTTGGGAATGCCGATAGCCTTCGCCTTTGGTCTTGGTGCTCTTGTCTATTTGCTCAGCACTGGTGCTGATATCTCATTCCTTATTCCTTATGCATTTCAAACGACAACCAGTTTTGCGTTATTAGCGCTACCTCTTTTCGTATTAGCGGGCGTGGTAATGGCCCAAGCGGGGATATCCACACACTTACTCAACTTCATCAATGCCTTCGTAGGAAGAGTTAAGGGCGGCCTGGGAGCTGTTACCGTTATAACGTGTGCTCTTTTTGGAGCCATTTCTGGCTCATCTTCTGCCGCCATCGCAGCGATTGGCCAGATTATGATTCCGCGAATGGTTCGAGAGGGCTATCCTGTTGGCCATGCAACCGCCTTGGTAGCATGCTCTTCGGTACTTGCACTGCTCATCCCACCTTCGGTACCGATGATCATCTTCGCGATAACGGGTGGGCTTTCCGTTAGCGCTGCCTTTCTTTCCACCGTCATTCCCGGCGTATTACTGATGATTATCTACGTCGGGTTGAATTTCTTTTTCCTGCGCAACAACCCCAACATACAAGTTGATGAAAAACTGCCTGTACGACAGGCTGGCATTAAGATCCTGAAAAGCGGTAAAAGCGCAATTTGGGCACTTCTAATGCCTATCATCATCCTGGGCACCATTTATGGAGGCATAGCGACGCCTACTGAGGCAGCAGCCATAGCCTTCGTATACGCCACCTTTGCTGGATTTGTGCTCTACCGCACTCTTAGCGTCAAGGCATTCTGGAATGGCTTGATTCAAGCCACATTGACGATTGGGTCAATCATTGCCGTGCTTTTCTTTCTCTTCATGATGAGCCGCGCCATGATCCTTCAACAGGTGCCGAGCCAAGTGACAGGCTTTCTACTGGGACTATCAGACAGCCCACTCGTCATTCTATTGCTTATAAATCTCGTTCTGCTTTTAATCGGCATGATTGTCGATGACATTTCCGGCAGCATCTTAGCTGCAGTTGTGCTGCTGCCATTAGCCACTGCTATTGGCGTACATCCTATTCATTTTGCCGCTATTGTTGGCGTCAATTTAGGGTTAGGTAATGTCTCACCACCATGCGCACCTATGCTTTATATGGCTGCAGGCGTTAGTAAAATATCTCTCGATAAGTACTTTGGGGTCACAATGAAGTTTTTGCTCTTTGGCCACCTTCCAATGGTACTGATAGTGACCTTCATACCTGAGTTATCACTGGCCCTACCTAGGTTTATTTTGGGCATTACCTAACAGGTATGCCCTATCGAGTGAGATAAGACGTAAGCTTACTTTTAGTAAAATATGATTCACCGAAACTAAACGTTACCGACCCGGGTCGGGGCAGATCAACAAGATGAAAAGTGGTCTTGTTTCGATCCAGTGCCAAATAGGCTGCAAGAAAAGAGCTAATCACTGCCAAGAAGGTTGTCCCAATTGTTGTGCCAGACTATGCCAAAACCGACGCGCGTTTACAAATGGTCATAGACAAAACAAAAGGGCTTACGAATAAACGTAAGCCCTTGATATGTCTGGCGCGCCCGGCAGGATTTGAACCTGCGACCCTCGGCTTCGGAGGCCGATACTCTATCCAACTGAGCTACGGGCGCATTGGGTGCGTATCGTACCTGTGCGGGCGTGCTGTGTCTAGCCGCGCGGCGGCTTTACTGTTCGCTTAATTGACCGTTTTGCTTCGTGTGATGCATGCTTTGCAGGCACTTTCCTTTATTACACATCCGGAACCTATAAAAATGAAAACATTCGCACAACATGCGCTGGCACTCTCTGTTTCCTTGGCGCTTTGCAGCTCAGCCTACGCGGCTAATTTTGACGATATGGACCCCGTGACTCTGCGCTTGGCGCACGTGGTCAACGAGCAGGATGGCTTTCATATCGCTGCTACCAAGTTTGAGGAGTTGGTGGAAGAGCGCACCGACGGCAAGGTGATCATTGATATCTACCCCAATGCTTCATTAGGCGATGAGCGTACGTTGTTGGAAGGCATGCAGATTGGCACCGTGGATATGGGATTGATTACCAATGGTCCGGTGGCCAACTTTGTCGAAGAGATGGCAGTGTTTGAGCTGCCCTTCCTGTTCCCGTCCCCTGAGGCGGCTTATGGGGTTTTGGACGGCGAAATCGGCCAGGAGCTTTTAGATAAGCTTTCCGACGTTAACCTGAAAGGCTTGGCCTACGCCGAACGCGGCTTTCGCAATCTGACCAATAGCGAGCGCGCAGTGAACACGCCAGCCGATATGGACGGTCTGCGCATTCGTGTGATGGAGAATCCGGTATACACCGATACCTTCCGCGAGCTGGGCGCCAACGCTATCCCGATGGCCTGGACCGAGGCACTCACGGCGATGCAGCAGGGCACCATCGACGGTCAGGAAAACCCGGTAAACGTGGTCTACTCCTTTAAGCTGGGCGAAACGCAGAACTATATGACGCTCTCGCGCCATACCTATGCCCCGGCTATTTTTGTGATGGGCATGTCGGCCTGGAACCAACTGCCGGAAGAAGCACAGGCCGTTTTGGAAGAGGCGGCCCAGGAAGCCGCTGAGTACGAACGCCAGGTTAATGCCGATATGGAAGCCGAACAGCTAGCCGCTCTGCAGGAAGCCGGTATGGAGATTAATGACTCGCCTGATATTGAGGCCTTCCAAGCCGCGGTGGTGCCGGTGTACGAGAAGTACGGCCAGCAGTTTGGTGACTACCTGCCACGCATTCAAGAAGCACTGGCGGAGTAAGCCACGCCTCACCAATTGATTACTGATTAACCCAACAGGCCACCTCACGGTGGCCTGTTGGCTGCATGCGATGACTCACCAAGTGCTCAGGCCAGAATTTTTCCGGGGTTAAGCAGTCCTTTAGGGTCCATTGCCTGTTTCAGGCGCTTCATCAGGGCGATCTCTTCTGGTGAGCGTGAAAGTGTCAGGTAGTCGCGCTTTTCCAGGCCCACCCCGTGTTCAGCGGAGATCGAGCCGTTGTATTTCACCAGCGAGCCGTACACCAACTCTTCGACCTGACGCCGGGCATCCTGGCTGGCGTCACGCACCGTGACGATGATGTGCAGGTTGCCATCGCCCAAGTGGCCAAACACGACCAGCTCGCAGGTTTCTGGCCATTGCACCTTCAGCTTGCCTTCTAGCGCCGTTACGTACTCATCCATGTGGGTGATCGGCAGGCTAACGTCGTAGGAGAACATCGGGTCAAGCGCGTGCACCAGGGTTTCGATATCCTCGCGCACGGCCCAGATACCTTCGCGCTGGCTGCTGGAGCTGGCCAGCACGGCATCCGTGATCAGCTCTGCTTCGAGGGCTTTTTCCAGTACGTTTGCAAACGCTTCGGCATCTTTCTCATCGTCCGAGCCAAGCGTTTCAATAATGGCGTAGAACGGCGAGTCGTTGGCCAGCAATGCGGCGTGTTTGGTCGTCGCGGAAGTCATCAACGCGTAGTGATTGTTCCATAGCGCTTCGAAGGCACTCAGGCTGTTGGCAAGCTCTTTGGAGGCCATGTTTAACAGCGATGTCAGCGCGTCGAACGAGGGCACCGCGACGAACGCGGTCTGCTCGCTGGGCATATTCGGATGCAGGCGCAGCACGGCCCGGGTAACAATCCCCAGGGTGCCTTCGCTACCAATAAACATCTGCTTTAAATCATAACCGGCGTTGTTTTTCAGCATAGTGTTCATGGAACTGACCACGGTGCCATCGCTGAGAACCACTTCCAGCCCCAACACCTGCTGGCGCATCATGCCGTAGCGAATCACCCGAATGCCGCCCGCGTTAGTGGCGATGTTACCGCCAATGGTGCAGGAACCGCGCGCGCCCAGGTCCAGCGCAAACTGCATGTCGATCTCTTGGGCGGCTTCCTGAACGTGCTGAAGCGTCACGCCCGCCTGTACCTGCATCGTGGAACCCACGGCATCGATATGTTCGATCTGGTTCATTAGCTCCAGCGACACAACGAGTTCGTCAGGGCTGGCAACGGCGCCATGCACGACACCGGTCAAACCACCGTGGGTGACCACTGGCTGATTGGCCTCATAACAAAGCGTCATGACCTGGCTGAGCTGTTCAGTGGATTGCGGTCGAATAATTGCTTTTGCCTGACAAGGCGCTTTGGTGAACCAGTCGACACTGCGCTGGGCAACGTCATCACCCAGCAGTACGCCTGTTTTTCCTACGATGTCGGTAAGACTATTAATCAGCGTGTCCATTCTCTGTTCCTGTCAGGGCCGGTCGGTGCGCGGCGTGAAGCCTGGCTATGTATTTATGCGTAGGCAGAGAGGCTATCGCCAACCGTGTATTTGCTCAAGGCTACGATCTAAAACGTTTTTTATTGCCAGCGTGGTTTTCCGGCAGGCTCCACGACGAATGGCGGGATTACAATCAGTTATTTGTTCGCTAAAACCAATATGGTATAGATGACGCGCTGATTAAGGACACACCCCCTCTTACACTATAAAAAAACAGATCATTCCAAGGAGATAACGTGGATAACGCCCCCTCTTCCCGCACGCCCCGCCATTTACTTAAACGCGCTACACTGGCGATTGCCCACGTAATGAATAGCGACGACAGCTACCCAAGTGCGGCGGCGCACCCTCAAGAGCTACTTGGCGAACAGTTCAGTAACCACCTTCCTCGCATCCAGGAGGCACTGCAGTAACGTGGCCACTTTCTCTCAACCTTTATTGTCACTATTAAGAGGCATAGAGCGCGGCCTGGATACGGTCCTCCAGCCAGTGGTCTTTGCGGGCATGGCGGCCTTGATCGGCGTGATTACGCTGCAAATTGTCTCTCGAGTGTTTTTCACCGCCTTTGGCTGGACCGAAGAGGTCGCCCGTTTTCTGCTCATCTGGATTACCTTTCTAGCCAGTACACTAGCTTTTCAGCGCGGCCATCATATCGCCGTTACCTTTGCCGTCGACGCGCTTCCGGCTCGTTTACGCCAAATAGCGCGAATACTGGCTGTGATGGCGGTTATCGCTTTTATGATCACGCTGGTAGTGATCGGCTATCGCTACATGCAGGTACAGAGCTTTCAGAAATCCGCCTCGCTGCGCGTGCCGATGTCGTACGTGTATGCCGTGATGCCGATCAGTGCGGCCATCATGGCCTGGTATGCGTTGGTCGATCTGCTTGAACTGGTGCTTGAAGGCAAACCCTCGCAGCCCACGGGAGAACAGACACCATGACCATGCTGCTATTTGGCCTGTTTTTCCTGTTTATGCTGATGGGCGTGCCGATTGCCTTTGCGATTGGTGCCAGCACCCTGTATGCCCTGTATCAGTCGGGCGTGCCGCTGATGGTGGTGACCCAGCAGATGTTCCAGGGCATCAACTCCTTCGCGCTGGTGGCGATTCCCATGTTCATTCTGGCCGGTGACTTAATGGCCCAGGGCAAGGTGAGCGAGCGGTTGGTGAGTTTTGCCGATTCGCTGGTGGGCTTTATGCGCGGCGGGCTTTCGGTCGTATCGGTCATGGCGGGCATGTTCTTTGCCGCTATTTCGGGTTCGGGGGCGGCCACTACGGCGGCGGTCGGTTCAAGCCTGGTGCCGGAGCTTAAGCGAAAGGGCTACGACCCCGCCTCGGCGGCCAGCCTGATTGCCGCCAGTGGCACGATCGGCGTGGTCATTCCGCCCTCGGTGCCCATGATCATCTACGCGGTGATTGCCCAGCAGTCGGTATCCAAGCTGTTTTTAAGCGGCTTTTTGCCCGGTTTGGCCATGGGCTTGGGGCTGATGGCCATTGCTATCACCCAAGCCTATAAACGCCAGTACCCCAAGGGCACGCCGCTATCTCTGGCCACTATCTGGCGTACGTTGAAAGCCGCTAGCTGGGGGCTGATGACGCCGGTGATTATTCTGGGCGGCATCTTTTCAGGCATTTTCACGCCTTCCGAGGCGGCAGTGGTAGCCGTCAACTATGCGCTGCTGGTGTCGCTATTCATCTATCGTGATCTAACCCTGCCCCAGGTGTATCGGCTGCTGATCCGCTCAGCCATCACCACTGCAGTGATCATGCTAGTGATTGCCATGTCGGCGGTGCTGAGCTGGACGCTGTCTAGCTGGCAGGTGCCTGGTGCTATCGCGCAATCGGTGTTGTCGCTCTCCACCAACCCGCTGATTATCATGCTGCTGGTGGTCGCCGTCATCCTGCTGACCGGTGTGTTTATCGAAACGGCAAGCGCGCTGATTATCTTAACGCCGGTACTGCTACCGCTGGTGCTGCAGTTGGGGATCGATCCGATCCACTTCGGTCTGATTATTGTGGTAGGGCTCTCGATAGGCATGATCACACCACCCGTGGCGATCAACCTGTACGTTGCATCTTCAGTGACACAGCTACCGCTTGAGCGTATTACACGCGCCATCGTGCCTTATCTGCTGGGGCTAATCGGCGTACTGCTGCTAGTGGTCTATGTCCCCATATTCATGGGGTGGTCGGGAACTTAATATCGTCCAGATATGCTCTTCAAGGGAGCCTGCCCGGTTCCCTTTGAACCCCGTATTTATCAGTACGCCGCCATTCATGCACAAGGTCACAGGAAACGGCCACCCTTTTGAAACGACTTTCTAAACTGGCCAGGGGACACGCCAAACAGTTGATAAAAGCAGTTTCTAAAGTGCGAAACACTCACAAACCCTGTTGCTACGGTCACCTCTGCTATCGGTTTATTTGTTTGCTGCAATAGCTGCCGCGCCCGTGTTAAACGCAACTCCATGTAATACCGAGAAGGGCTAGCGACAATATAGTGACAGAACAATCGCTCTAGCTGGCGCCGTGAAATACCCACCCAATTGGCTATTTCAACAATAGATAACGGCTCTTCAATATTGTTTTTCATCAACTGAAGGGCTGTTTTAAGTGTTTCTGGTAACGTATGGTTTTGATCAACGTTAATCGTTGAAATGTCTGGCAGTTCTATTTCCTTGTCACAGCCGAGCATTTCCTCAACCGCACTGGCTACCTGGTCACCACAATCAGCTCTCACCACTTCTAGCATGAGACTTAGGGAGCTGCTCGCGCCCGCGCAGCTTAATCTCTTTCTATCCACAACGTAGCTTCGAGCAGAGATAGTAACGTCTTGAAACTCCTCAGCCATCATGGCGCGTCCGTCAGGATGGTACGCGCACTGATAGCCACTCAACAGACCTGCGTCTGCAAGAAAGTAGGCGCCATTCCATAAACCACCCAATACAACGCCGTGACTATCTGCCTTTCTTAGCTTATTACGCACAAGCGCTGAGGACTGCGCTTTAACTCTCAAGCCACCACACACTATCAATACATCTACTTTTTCGTTGGAAAGATCAAAATCCGCAAGAGATGCATCAGCGTTAATTTCAATCCCCAAGTCTGATTGCACAGCGGCGCTGCCATTACCGACAACCCTTATGTTGTAAGTGGTCGTTGCGTTCATCAAATTCGTTGTTACCAACGCATCAACAGCACCTGTAAATACCATCATGGAAAAATTTTCCATCAACAAAAAAACGACTGTTTTCACTTTTGCGGGCACTGCCAGCGTTTGTTCTGGTGGTAAATAGGCCATATTTTTATTTTTCAACAAGCTACAAAACTTATCTTTCATATATTCCCTCAACCTGACCACGACGACGGTGCAAAACGGGGCGTTTTCAAGATACCAACATAACCTGAAAGGTAATAAATCGGCATCGCATCACTGCTGGCCGGGATAAGTGTGCGAGGAATTGTTAGCTATCCTATGGTCGCACACCGCCGTTCATGAATATAAAACCGTGCATGAAGCATCAACAAGGGTGCTTTAAACATGCTTCTATCATGTTTGCCGCGATTGGCAGCTGATGATTGTTATCATTTATATCGTACCGGGTTGCTTCTTTGATGGCATAACACTACTGCTAATGACGCTGCCTATTACGTTTCCCATGATCACAAGCCTGGGGTTTGATCCCATCTGGTTTGGCATCATTTTATGGATTACCAGCTACTAAACGTTCCTCCATCCAACGCTCCAGGGTGAGCAAACGGCCCGCTCTTGCGTTGAGGGCGGGCTGTTGAGCTTATTATGCAGGGACTATAGGTTTGGGTTATTGATCGCTGGATAAGCTAAGTTCTGCTTTTCTGTCTCCTGGTGTTTAACAGAGCACTCATTTTTTTGCCGCGAGTACATCCTCGGGCCGCATCACCTCACCACACTGGCTTGGGCTATAACCCGGCAGGCGCTTGACCGCTTCCTGAAAGGGCTCACCCTGCAATGCCTTCAGAAAGGCACATAGCCGTGGTTCTTCTAACGAACGGTGATGGCAGGCCAAAAGATAGTCTTCGATAGCCAGCGGTAAAAAATCAAGCCCAAACTTTTGAGCGGCAGCCTCGACACCAAATCCGCAATCAGCCATGCCGGCGGCGACGTAAGCAGCTACCGCAGAGTGGGTAAACTCCTCTATTTCAAACCCACGAATCTTTTTGCTGGAAACCGCCGCCTCTTTTAACAGGCAGTCCAGCAGCGAGCGCGTGCCTGACGAGGCCTGGCGGTTGACGAACCGCACGGACTTATCCGCCAGCGATGCGACTCCCGTGATACCAAGCGGATTACCCGGCGCCACCATCAGCCCCTGAGTCCTGGCGATAAAGCCAATCACTCGGTGCTGACGCGGCTTTAAAAGCGCCTGGTAGGTATCGCGTACGCGCTCGCCGACCTTGCCACGCGGCAGATGAAAACCCGCCACATCGCAACTGCCCCGGTGAAGAGCCGTCAACGACTCTTGCGGGCTGCAGTACTGTAAGTCCAGGGGTGTTTCGTGCAGGTATTTGGGAAGTAGCTCGACAGCAAAACCATGGCTGGCGTGCAGCCGCAACACCGATAGCGCCCCTTGCTGCTGCTGTTGAATCGCCAGGTTCAGTTCAGACCCCAGGCTTTCCAGCTGCGGCCCCAGGCGGGCAATCGCACGCTGCTCGGCCCATAGCAACTTTTCACCTAGCAGTGAAAGCCGTGCGCCGCGCCCACGCTGCATCTCCACCAGCGGTACGCCAAAGAACTCCCCACCCTGGCGCAAAAGGTTCCAAGCGTGGCGATACGAGATGCCGACATCGCTTGCGGCGAGCGTGAGCTTTCCCCGTCGATAGACCGCTTCAAGCAAGCGAAGTAGGTGTATATCAAGTTGATTCCCCGCCTCATCACGAAAGCACCAAGAGGGGATAACGCTAATTTTTTGCATGGCTTTTTTCATAGGTATAATCTTTCATATTTTGTACTTATAGCGTTGATGCTAGCGTTGCACTGACCGTGGTGCACGCTCTTTTTAATACATCGCTTAAAATAGGCAGAGCTGTGCATGTTTACTAAATAATAAATCAGCACCAGGAGAGACATGATGAATGAGTCTCGAGAATGGTCGTCGCAGTCGATTCAGGCCGAGATCAATGCGCTACGCCACAAACCAGGCGCGTTGCTGCCGATTCTTCATGCCCTCCAGGACCGCTTCGGCTTTATTCCTCCGGATGCCGTGCCTCTCATCGCCGAGTCATTACAGCTGACCAGCGCTGAAGTACACGGGGTCATTAGCTTTTATCACCACTTTCGGACCGCACCGCCGGGTCGCCACGTGGTGCAGATCTGTCGCGCCGAGGCATGCCAGGCCGTCGGCGCGCGCCAGCTTGAGGCTCATGCCAAAGCGCGCCTGGGCATTGATTACCACCAGACCACCAGCGACCGCGACATCACCCTTGAGGCCGTTTACTGTCTGGGCAACTGCGCCTGTGGCCCCTCCGTTCGCGTGGATAATGGCGTGCGCGGTCGGGTAACGCCTGAAGCTTTCGATGCATTATTGGATGAGCTGCAAACCAGGCCGCTGGAGGTAATCGCATGAGCATTCGTGTTTTCGTACCCCGAGATACCACCGCGCTGGCGCTGGGCGCCGATGCCATCGCCAACCGGCTGGCACGAGAAGCCGCTGCCCGTGGTGAATCCATTACGCTGGTGCGCAACGGCTCACGCGGGCTGGCCTGGCTTGAGCCGCTGGTTGAGGTGGAAACACCCACCGGCCGCTTTGCCTATGGCCCGGTGGCACTTGCCGATATCCCCGCGCTGCTGGACAGCGGCATGCTGCAGGGCAGCGTCACCCATTCATTGGCCCTGGGGCCAACCGAAGAGATCGATTACCTCGCTCGCCAGCAGCGCCTGACATTCGCCCGCATCGGCATTACCGACCCACTCTCGATTGAAGATTACCGGTCGCATAGTGGGTTTCGCGGCCTGGAGGCAGCGCTGCAAAGCGCGCCACAGGACATTGTTGAGGAAGTAAAAGCCTCTGGGCTGCGCGGGCGCGGTGGGGCGGCGTTTCCTACGGGCATCAAGTGGCAGACGGTGCTGGATACACCGGCCGATCAAAAATATATCGTCTGCAACGCTGATGAAGGCGACTCCGGCACCTTCGCCGACCGGTTGGTGATGGAGTGCGACCCCTACCTGCTGATTGAAGGCATGACGATTGCCGGGCTTGCAGTAGGCGCAACCCAAGGCTACATCTACCTGCGTTCAGAATACCCGCTGGCCAAGGAGATTCTTGACGAGGCCATCGCCCATGCCGAACAGGCCGGTTATCTGGGTGAGAACCTGTGTGGCAGTGGCCGCGTTTTTCATTTGGAAGTGCGCTTGGGCGCTGGGGCATACATTTGCGGTGAAGAAACCTCGTTGCTCGAAAGTCTGGAAGGCAAGCGCGGCCTGGTACGCTTCAAACCACCGCTGCCCGCTATTGAAGGACTATTCGGCCTTCCTACCGTGGTTAACAACGTGCTCTCGCTGGCCGCCGTGCCGTTTATCCTCGCTGAAGGCGCTGAGGCTTACGCCTCGCATGGCATGGGCCGCTCGCGGGGCACCTTGGCACTTCAGCTGGCGGGTAATGTTCAGCGCGGCGGATTGGTGGAACTTGCCTTCGGCACCACGCTGCGCACCCTGATGGAGGAGTTCGGTGGCGGCACGTTAAGCGACAAACCGCTGCGTGCCGTGCAGGTGGGAGGCCCGCTGGGCGCCTACCTGCCGGAATCCCAATGGGACTTACCGCTGGACTACGAAGCCTTTGCCGCCGAGAGCGCGGTGCTGGGTCACGGCGGTGTGGTGATGTTTGATGAGAGCGTGGATATGGCCGAACAAGCGCGCTTCTCGATGGAATTCTGCAAGGTGGAGTCCTGCGGCAAGTGTACGCCATGCCGTATCGGCTCAACCCGTGGCGTGGAAGTGATTGATCGTATCCGCGCCGACCAAAACCGCGAGGCCAACCTCGCCCTGCTCCATGACCTCTGCGAAACGATGGTGGATGGTTCGCTCTGTGCCATGGGGGGCATGACCCCCTTCCCAGTGCAAAGCGCCCTGAACCACTTCCCTGACGATTTTCAGCGGGCCGCGAACGGAGACAGATCATGATCGGACACTTTGACCCCAAACAGTACGCCAGAAGCGCCGCCCACGATAAAGACCTGGGCACGCCTTTCCCAACGGGTACGGCGCTGGTGAACCTGGAAATTGATGGTATTACCATCACGGTGCCGGAAGGCACTTCGGTACTGCGTGCAGCGGCGCTGGCCGATATCAATATTCCCAAATTATGTGCCACCGACAGCCTGGAGCCGTTCGGCTCTTGCCGGTTATGCGCCGTACAGGTAGAGGGCCGCCGTGGGCTGCCAGCCTCCTGCACCACCCCCGTGGTGGAAGGCATGCAGGTGACCACCCAGAACGAGCGACTCGCCAAACTGCGCCGCAACGTGATGGAGCTGTACATCTCCGACCATCCGCTGGACTGTTTGACCTGCCCGGCCAATGGCGACTGCGAGCTACAAGACATGGCGGGCAGCGTTGGTCTTCGCGAAGTACGCTATGGGTTTGACGGTGAGAACCATCTTCAGGCCACCAAAGATACCTCCAACCCCTACTTCAGCTTCGACCCCAGCAAGTGCATCGTCTGCTCCCGCTGCGTGCGCGCCTGCGAGGAAGTGCAGGGCACCTTCGCCTTGACCATCGACGGTCGCGGGTTTGATTCCAAAGTGGCCGCGGGGCAAGACGAAGCGTTTATGGATTCAGACTGCGTTTCGTGTGGCGCCTGTGTACAGGCCTGCCCGACCGCCACGCTGATGGAAAACAGCGTCATTGATCACGGCGTGCCGGACCGCAGCGTAGTCACGACCTGCGCCTATTGTGGTGTGGGCTGCTCGTTTGAAGCGCAAATGAAAGGTGACAAGCTGGTGCGCATGGTGCCCTACAAGGGCGGCGACGCTAACCACGGCCACTCGTGTGTGAAGGGGCGCTTTGCGTTCGGCTACTCCTCTCACCCCGACCGCCTGACCACGCCGATGATCCGCGACAGCATCGACCAGCCCTGGCGCGAGGCCAGCTGGGAAGAAGCCATTGGGTTTGCCGCTAATCGCCTAAAAGCGATTCAGGCCGAGCATGGCCGCGAGAGCATTGGTGGTATCACCTCATCGCGCTGCACCAACGAAGAGACCTACCTGGTGCAGAAGCTGATTCGCGCAGCGTTTGGCAATAATAATACCGACACCTGTGCACGGGTCTGCCACTCGCCCACCGGCTACGGCCTGAAAACCACGCTGGGCGAATCTGCCGGCACCCAGACCTTTGACTCGGTAATGAAAGCCGACGCGATTATCGTGATTGGCGCCAACCCCACCGATGCCCACCCGGTATTTGGCTCGTTGATGCGCAAGCGCCTGCGACAGGGCGCGAAGCTAATCGTCGCTGACCCACGCTCTATCGATCTGCTCAAAACGCCTCACCTGAGCGACGCCCAGCATTTGCCGCTGCGCCCTGGTACCAACGTCGCGCTGATCAACGCGCTTGGGCATGTGGTGGTCACTGAAGGTCTTGAAGACAAGGCGTTCGTGGCTAGCCGCTGCGACACCGAAGCGTACCAAAGCTGGCGCACGTTTATCGCCGACCCGCGCCACTCTCCGGAAGCCAGCGAAGCGATTACCAGCGTGCCCGCCGAGGCTGTGCGACAGGCAGCGCGCACTTACGCCACTGCTGGCAACGGCGCCATTTACTACGGCTTGGGCGTGACCGAGCACAGCCAAGGCTCCACTATGGTGATGGGAATTGCCAACCTGGCCCTGGCCACCGGCAATATTGGCCGTGAAGGCGTGGGCGTGAACCCGCTGCGCGGCCAGAATAACGTGCAAGGCTCCTGCGATATGGGCTCCTTCCCGCATGAGCTGCCGGGCTACCAGCACGTGGCCGACCCGATTGCCCGTGGCCGCTTTGAAAGCGTCTGGGGCGTCAAGCTCGACGATGAACCGGGGCTGCGCATTCCCAACATGTTCGATGCCGCCATCGAAGGAACTTTCAAGGCGCTTTACGTGCAGGGCGAAGATATCGCCCAGTCTGACCCCAACACGCAGCACGTTGAGGCTGCGCTGCGTTCGCTGGACTGCCTGATTGTTCAGGATATCTTCTTGAACGAGACGGCCAAATTCGCCCATGTACTTCTACCGGGTTCCAGCTTTTTGGAGAAGAACGGCACCTTCACCAACGCCGAACGACGTATCAACCGAGTACGCAAGGTCATGCCACCGCTAGCCGGTAAGCAGGATTGGGAAATCACCCAGGACCTGGCCAACGCGCTGGGCTACCCGATGCGCTACGCGCATCCTTCTGAAATCATGGACGAGATCGCTCAACTAACGCCGAGCTTTGCCGGGGTGAGCTACGAAAAGCTGGAAGTCTATGGCAGCCTACAGTGGCCGTGTAATGCCGAGTATCCTGAGGGAATGCCGACCATGCACGAAATCAACTTCCCCATTGGCCTCGGGCGCTTTGCGATTACCGAATACGTGCCCACCGAGGAGCGCGCCACCCGCCGCTTCCCACTGCTGCTCACCACCGGGCGGATTCTTAGCCAATACAACGTGGGTGCCCAAACCCGTCGCACCGACAACCAACACTGGCACGATGAGGACATATTAGAGTTGCACCCAAGCGACGCCGAGCTACGTGGCGTGCGCGACGGCGACTGGCTCGGCATTACCAGCCGATCAGGCCATACGGTGCTCCGTGCGCGGCTGAGCGAGCGAATGCAGCCGGGGGTGGTCTACACTACGTTCCATCATCCCGGTAGTGGCGCCAACGTGATTACTACCGATAATTCGGACTGGGCCACCAACTGCCCCGAATACAAGGTTACCGCCGTGCAAGTAGAAAAAGTCAGCCAGCCCTCCGCTTGGCAGCAGCGTTTCTCCTCCTTTGACAAGGCCCAGCGTGGCCACTTGGCCAAGGCGCAGCAGGAGGCGTCATGAGTGCAGTGCGTGAACGCGACGCACCCGCGCAACCGGCTGACGCCTTGGCGCGCCAGTCGGTTGAAGTCCACAGTAGCGCGGCCAATTGGCGCGCTACTGTGCAGGAGGACGCGCTAGCGCTAGAAGTGCCGGTAGCGATGGTCTACAACGGCATTTCCCATGCGGTCATGATGGCAAGTCCTTCGCATCTTGAAGATCTGGCCCTGGGGTTCAGTCTTTCTGAAGGCATCCTGGCCCACTCTCACGAGTGCTACGACCTTGAGCTTCATGAAGAGGCTCAAGGCCTGGCGGTTCACCTAAGCATTGCCAGCCAGCGGCTGGCCGAACTTAAGCAGCGCCGCCGTAGCACAACCGGACGCACCGGCTGCGGGCTGTGTGGCACAGAAGCTTTGGAGCAGGCTATTCGGCCCATCCCTGAGGTGAGTGCGCCACACCTTGACGATACGGCCATTCAACTCGCGCTTCGCGAGCTGGACGACCATCAGCCACTAAAGGAAGCCACCGGGGCGGTGCATGGCGCCGCCTGGTGTGATCTGCAGGGGCGTATTCAAAGGCTGCGCGAAGACGTGGGTCGTCATAATGCGCTGGACAAACTGATTGGCTCGCTGGCGCATGATAACGTGCCGCTCCAGCAAGGCTTTGTGATGGTCTCCAGCCGAGCCAGCTATGAAATGGTACACAAGTGTGCAAGCGTTGGCATCGGCGCGCTGGTTGCCGTGTCGGCAGCCACCGCCCTGGCCGTTCAACAGGCGCAGGCAGCAGGCCTTCTGTTAGCAGGTTTTGCACGCCCAGGCCGTCATTTAATCTATCACCGCCCTGTCTCTGCAAAGGACTGAGCCCTTTACCGCGTTGAGGAGAGACCCTATGTCAAACAACAACGATGCCAATTTAGTCCGTATGACAAACCAAATCGCTACCAACCTGGGCAACGGCCGTGATGAAGAGGCAGCAGCAGCGGCTATCTGCCGTCACCTGGAAACCTTTTGGGCACGCTCAATGAAGCAGCGCCTTGTTGCCAGCCTGGCACTTGAGAGCGTGGAGTTTTCCCCCTTGGCACGCCGCGCTGCAACACTGCTGGCTACCCGGCTATCAGAACAGCAAGTCTCTCGTTAGCACATCACAATAAAAGCTCAATAACATTAGCTTTTAGTCTTGCCACAGCGACTTACACGAGAAGCTCAATGGTTTTAGCAAAAGTTAATAAAAATCATTATTTCCGTTAAAAATCGGACATTTCGAGTCTACTAGTTGCTATTTTAGAATATAAACCTGTTTCCATAACCCAAGTTAAGGTGTTTACCGAGCATAAGGTGCACTGTGTGGATGTGGTGGCCAAGGATGGCCCGTTTTTGGCAAAGATGCCGACCTACAGTTTAGCTGCCATGACCTTGTACCGCCTGGTCATGGCAGCTTTTTATTGCACTGCATTTTACTTTTTAACGTCACGTTACTTTGGCAGCCATGTCTCAATAGCGGCTGTCCCGCAGCGGATTTTCAACAGCGAACGTTCAAAGACAGCGTTTCAACCACTACGCCAGCGCTGCCTGAGGGCGCCGCTCATCCAGCATTCCTTTATCAAGAATAAAGCGAACAATCTCTTCAAGCCCTACGCCATCGTAAAGGTTGGTAAATACAAAGGGCCGCTCGCCGCGCATTTTCTTTGAATCACGCTCCATTACCTCTAACGACGCGTGCACCTGCTCGGCGATATCGATCTTGTTGATAATTAGTAGATCCGACTTGGTAATCCCCGGCCCACCCTTACGCGGAATTTTGTCTCCCGCCGAGACATCAATCACATAAAGCGTGAGGTCAGAAAGCTCGGGACTAAACGTCGCAGAAAGGTTATCTCCCCCAGACTCTACCAATACCAGCTCAAGCTTAGGATGGCGCGCCTGTAATTCATCGATAGCCGCCAGGTTCATCGAGGCGTCTTCACGAATCGCCGTATGCGGACACCCCCCGGTTTCGACGCCCAGAATGCGATCAGCGGCCAAGGCGTCATGCTTAAGCAAAAAGTCAGCATCTTCGCGGGTGTAGATATCGTTGGTCACCACAGCAATATCGTAATAGTCGCGCAGCGCCAGGCAGAGTTGCTTGAGTAGCGCCGTTTTCCCGGAGCCGACGGGGCCGCCTACACCAATACGTAAACAGTGAGTCATGGTAAGTATCTCCTAGCTTCTAAACAGTCGTGAATATTGGGTTTCATGCAGGGCACTGGCCAACGCAAGCCCAGGTAATACGGGGCCAAGCGCGTTATCTTCAAGCAGTAACGCTTTATCAACAGCGCTAACCAGTGCTGGTCGCAGCTGCTCTGTTATCCGCTGAGCAGCGGTATGGCCCAAAGGCAGGGCCTTACAGGCAACTGCCAGCTGGTTTTCAAGCCACGCCCAGCCAAATCCAAGTAACGCCTGGCGGCAAGGCACGCGCCGCATGTGCGCGGTAAAGGCAAAGAGCGTGACATAGCCTGCATGGGGCGGTAGTAAGCCATTTGGCAATAGCTCAAGACTTCCCAGCAAGCGCTTTAATGAAGCGCCCAGGCGGCTATCTTCAGCAGACAGCTCAGCGGTTTCTCGCGTAGCGGCCAGCCATTCATCCCACTGAGCTATCGCATCCCGGTCGGCGTGCTCAAAAGCATGGTACAAGCGGGCAATCAGCGGCAACTCACAAAGCGTCAGGCCATCTTCCAGTACGCCAGTGAGCCACTCCGCCAGGCTGGACTCGTCATTTACCCAGCCAAGTTCAAAGGCACTCTCAAGCCCTTGAGAGAATGCGAAGGCACCAATGGGCAGCGCCGGACTAACCAGCTGCAACAAGCCCAACAGCGCCAAGTCTCCCGTTGCAGCCTGCTCAGTGAGCATGATGATGCTCGTGCGGATGGTCGTGATCGTGAGCATGAGAATGCGAGTGGCCATGTCCGCCTATCTGATTATAGGCGCCCGGCTCTGGATCAAACGTGGCTTCGTGGTGTTCAAGCGTCGCGCCCAGCAACACAGCCAGTTCCTCCAATACGTGATCAGGTGGGAAGCGTACCCAACCGCCGCGCTCGTCTTCACCCAGCGCCAGCTGCACATGGCGGTTGCCCAAATGGTAGGCAAGCCGCGCCAAGGGTAAGCCATTCCTTATTCGTGCGGTCACCACCGGCTCAATAGCAGCGCACACGCGAATAACTTCGCCGCTTTCCGCTTTTAAGCCTTCGCCACTTCGCAGTACCGGGCCACGATCCAAAAACAGCCCCAGCGCCTGGCCATTGTCGCTTTCCGCTTTTAGGCGCCCGCGGGTGCGAAGTTCAAAGGGTAACGTAAGCGTATCGCTGGCTGCGCTTTCATCCACCGGGCCTAAACGTTCTATCAGTTTCAGCATAATTAACCTCTTGATCGACCAATGAGTTGAGCCTTTGCAATGAGCCTACGCCCCCGCAGGAGCAGCTCACACACCCCCTGTAGGAGTAGCTCTTGCACCCCCTGTAGGAGCAGCTTCAGCTAGCGATGCCGTGCGCAGCGCTGCCGGGGTTGGTGGCTAACACCATGCACCGCGCTCCGCCACCGAAGGGCGGCTGCGCCGCCATCGCCGAGTGAACTCAGCTCCTACCAGTTAAAGTGCATGCATCCCCCGCCGGAGTAGCTCACGCCCCCCCCCCCTGTAGGAGTAGCTTCAGCTAGCGACGCAGTGCGCAGCACTGCCGGGGTTGGTGGCTAACACCATGCACCGCGCCCCGCCACCCAAGGGCGGCTGCGCCGCCATCGCCGAGTGAACTCAGCTCCTACCGGTTAAAGTGCATGCATCCCCTGTAGGAGCAGCTTCAGCTAGCGATGCAGTGCGCAGCGCTGCCGGGGTTGGTGGCTAACACCATGCACCGCGCTCCGCCACCGAAGGGCGGCTGCGCCGCCATCGCCGAGTGAACTCAGCTCCTACCAGTTAAAGTGCATGCATCCCCCGCCGGAGTAGCTCACGCCCCCCCCCCTGTAGGAGTAGCTTCAGCTAGCGACGCAGTGCGCAGCACTGCCGGGGTTGGTGGCTAACACCATGCACCGCGCCCCGCCACCCAAGGGCGGCTGCGCCGCCATCGCCGAGTGAACTCAGCTCCTACCGGTTAAAGTGCATGCATCCCCTGTAGGAGCAGCTTCAGCTAGCGATGCAGTGCGCAGCGCTGCCGGGGTTGGTGGCTAACACCATGCACCGCGC